>DRQG01000089.1 GCA_011369465.1 Caldithrix abyssi | reverse complement strand
TAAGTTTTTCTTTGGCTTTATCAAAGGATAAATCTTCTATATCCCAATCAACATTTACGATGAAACCATCTAATTTATTGTCAAGCAATTTGAAAGATACTTTTGTTGCTAAATCGACGCTTCGCTTTACTAATAAGAATTTACCATTATTTAATTCGAATTCCCCGAAAAATTCTTGACCAATAAATAAATCATTCCCAAATAATTTATCTCTCTTTTTATCAATTTTAGAAAGTAGTAAAAAATCTATTACTCTAAGCAATGAGGTTTTACCTAAATTATGCGTATCTTTTTTCTTGTTGCTTTTGATAAATGCAATTACAGTATTGAATTCTTCCTTAAATTCAATATTCTTAAAATTTTTATTCGAATAAATTTTACTAATTTTCATTGTTTTCTTTTTCTATCAAGGATATTGCATCCAATTCTTTGATATATTCAATTTTATTGAAAGCATATAAAAAAAGTAAAGTCTCATTAACATTATTCTTTACTTTATTTCCCAAATCTGCAATTAGCATATCAAATAAATCATCAACTTTTATAATATTTTCTCGTTTAAGATAACTGATAATCCTGTTTGACAAAAATAATACTGAGTATCTAATGTCTGTATGTTTTGAAGGCGTAATCATTTTACTCGTTTTTTCCAATATCACAATTGTAATACATATAATGAAGAAATACTCTAACTAATGCCCGGCTTGAATTTAATTCCGGAAATTTATTTAGTACCATTTTATACAAATGATTTAAAATTATTTCAAACTTATTATATTCATCTCTATGTATTGTGATTTCTTCATTCAGGTCGCCTATTGTATTCTCATATTTATTCAATAGTTCTTTATTATTTGGTTCACTTAAAAAGTTTGAAATCTGTTCAAAATATGGCATATTTTTCTTGATTACATTATCAAAATAATTCTTACTTAATTTATTTAGGTCATTCTTTTTCTCAATATCTCTTTCTTCAGGTATATTCGGTAAATCACCTTTTTTGACATCTAATTTACTGAAAGAAAGAACAATTTCTTTCAAATCTTCTTCATTAAACTCTAATGGCAATAATAACCGATTTAGATTTAAGATTTTCGCAATTTCGGGATATTCTTCTAACCACAAATCGATTCGTTCTTTCCCGATTAATCTGTTTTCAATATTAGTTTGTTCATTAAATAAGTCCTCAATTTTCTTATATTGAATGCCACTGAGTTTTCTATTAGTAAACAAGAGGTAATAATTAATTTCATCATTATCAATTAATTTCTTAATTGCAGGTATTACTTCATTTTTTAGTATTCTTTGGAAATCTGAATCAGAACAACTTGCATTAGGCCGTTGAGTATGCTTTGCTTGTATGATTATTTTTCCATTCCAAGGGTTGGTTTCACTTGGAAATTTATTTGCTGTTCCACTGAATTTAGCATCTTTTCCACCATCTTTTCCAACTGAAAAAACAATAGTTCCCATTCCTAAGATTCGTTCACAAATGAGAGAAACTAAATCTTCAAATTCTTTATCACTTGCTAAATTCTCTAACGGATATTTCATTTAATTTCCTTTAATTCAATATACAAAAATATTCAAATTAACTCATATACGTATAGGTTATTTTCTATCTCTTCAAATGCACCACAATGGGCTGGCATATGATGCGGGGCGCTGTCACCCGCCTCTTTTCTTTGGGAAAATCTTCTCATTTTTTTCTTTTCTCTGCTCTTCCTGTGTTACTCCGCTGCCGCCCTGCACTATCTGCGTTGTTGCATGCAGGGCTATTATTTCGGTTTTGATAGGCGATCAATTCTATTTTTTTCTAATAAATTATTTACTGTCTCATCATTAATAAAATTATGATTCAATAAAAAGGACATAAATTTATCTAAACCTTCTAATTCACCAACTATGTAATATCGTTGACCCTTTTTAATGTCCTTACGTCCTAAATTCATTTTTGATAAATATCTGTCAAGTTCTTTAAAATATTTTGCTAATAAATCTTTTAGGTCAATAGTTTCTATTCCGTTTTTTTGCGCTTTTTCAATGGATATCTTTCCAGAACCACCATACACATAGATTTTTTTGAATGTTTTGTTTTTAAGATAATTATATTCCTTCTTTATATATTCTTCGGCATTTTCTAAATTTTGTATGACTCTATCAATTTCCTTATTGCTTGGTAAAAAGTCTTTACAACTAATCAAATGAACTTCATCGCCAACAGCAAGGACATCCAAGTCACTCCAAAATCTTTTTCCATTCTGTGGAAGAATTGGAACATCTTTTTCAACCAACCATTTTTTTAATCTATAATATCTTTCAACTATAAATTCCGAATTAGAATATTTCATGTTTATTTAATCCTTTCATGCCTTGCATACAACGGTCTGGCTATGCGTAGTGCGGGATTTTGAAATGATTAATTTCCAATTTACCGCTAATTTTATTTTTTGCTATTAATTTCATATTTAGCACTCTGCCCGCATTACGTATAGCTATTGTTGTATGCCCGTGCTTATTAAATTTCTTTTGTTTTATCGTTGAGGCAGCCATACTCTTTGGCAAGTTTTGGATTGTGTGGATACCTTGAATGACTTGCCAATGTGTATGGATGCATGGGTTTGGCTTCATATTTCCAATGCTTTAATTCGTTCAATAAGTTCTAAAAGTCTTTGCTGCCCAATACTTTTAACATCAATTGCTATTTGTTTTGCTGTTTCTCTTGCAATGATGTGTTTTGAGTTGCTCCCCAACAATTCCTTTTGTTCCGCTTCAATTTCTGCATAGTCTTCAAATGAGGCTCTCATTGTCGTTTCAAAGTCAGTCCCGAAAACACAAAACTGGTTTGAGATATTCCAGTCGTTAATTCCAAGAACTCCGTCAAGCTGCTCTTCAGGAATTCCTATCGCCTTTAAAGCATCTTTTCTTCGACTTCCGTTTTCATCATCTTTTGATCTAACGTCATTATCAAAGCAAATATAAGTTGGAATTTCATAAAGTGTAAAAAGTCGCCACCATTTAGCAAGATTTCCTTTTCCATTTACCCCGATGATTTCTACACCGTATTCAGTTGGGTCAAAACCGAGACGAGAAAAATAAACAGGAAGAGAAAGCTCTTCTGTTAAGCCTTCAACTAAAATCACCTTATTTGCAAAGAAACCAGTTAAAATATGGGCAGTCGCTTGATTCGAATAAAACGGAACGACTGTTTCTAACTGTGTTTTTCCAGGATTAGCTCCAGTAGCAATGCAATGGTTATAAAGTGATTGAGCATCATTACTAATTACATAAGTTGAACCTTCGCTTTTACGAACAAGATTAATTCCATTTATATACTTCAAGTCAATAAAGTAAGGGCTATGCGTAGTTAGAATCACTTGCAAGCCATCTTCTGACATTTTGAACATCTGTTTTGCAAGCCATTTTTGGGCTAATGGGTGAAGATGTGCTTCTGGTTCATCTATAACGAAAATTAAACTATGACTGAGAAATGATTTTGCATAAGCATGAGCAAAAGAAAGTGCCAGAATTTGCTGTTGTCCAGTTCCTAATTCCTCAAAAGCACGTGTTTCTCCATTTTCTGTTGGTTGAACCCGCATTGTTTTGAAATAGTTGCTTGGGTCATAAGCCGAGAAATCAAAAGCAAGTGCGTAAGACATGTTTGACAAAATGCTTTCTGCTAGGGCAGACATATTGGCATTGAAGTCATTAAACTCTTCAACTTCTAAAAATGTTTTCTTTATTTCTTCAAAGAATCCTTTTAAACGTACTACTTTTTCTTCGTCTTCTATGAGCTTATCATGGAAGGCTTTTGTAACACGAGAAAGTAAAGTGTATTTGGTAGAATAGCTTAACTGATAATTAAGGTTTTGTTCTGAATTCACAACCACACAAAGAAGTTCTTCACGTAAAGCTGTACTAACATAATGGTTTTCAGCTCCATCTTCAGCTTGTACCGCAACAAAATCATTTTCACTACCTCTTTTAGCTCGGAAAATAAATCCTCCGCAACTAAATTCAGAGGATCTACCAAGCCGACCTGCAAAACCCGATACTTCTGCTTCAATTATTATTTTATTGTTAGTATCTCTGTTAAAATGGTCGTAATCATCAAGCTTTTTGTACTTGGGATGAAACTCACCAAACATTAGCTCTATTGCACGAATGATGTTTGATTTACCCGAGTTGTTTTCACCAATAAGAACTGTAAGTTGGTTTTGAGGAAAATTAATAACGATCTGATCCGAAATAGATCGAAAGTTCTCGATGGTTATTTGTTTCAGTCTAGGCATAGACATATTCTTTTGTATCATTAACTTTAATTTCTTTTTGTTGGCTAGCAAAAAACAGCTCTTTTGTTTTTTTGAGTTATGCCTTTTGTGGCGGCAAAAACCAAATGTGCTGTTTGTGCGTTGGCTCTTTTTTCAGCATGGCATACAACATCCCAATAAACGCATTGCGTTTATTCTGCTTATTTGGTTATCCTTTTTTTCGTCTATATCAACATTTAATAGCTATAAAATCAAATAAGAACTTTTCCCGAAAAATATATCCGGCGAAGAGCGGGTTTTTTATTATCCCAATAAACCTGTAACATAAGTTATAAAATTTATCGCTTATTCTCCAATGGATTCACCATCAGGAATGATCCTTCGGCCAGGAAACGAATGGTCTCATTTGGTTTGAATTTTAGTCTTCCTTCGGTTTTTAATTAATAGTGCATTTTCTGCATAAATTTCGTATTTTGCGCAATATGAAACCACTCTGGCATATATTGCGCGCTTGCCGTCAACCGCGCCCGGGCTTTGTCCTCGCGCTGCTGACCGGCCTGTTTTTATGGGCCTGTCTGGATGATGTCCCGCGCGACAATCCCCTGGACCCGGCGCTGGGGAATCATAATTTTTTGCTCAACGGGACGGTGCAAACCTATTACGCGCCGCGCAGTCCCATTGCCGACGCTCTGGTGTGGCTGGAACCGGGAACGCATATAACCCGCACGGCCGCTGACGGCGCCTTTCGCATAGAAAATATCGCGGCGGGGCTGTATACGGTGTATTGTTCCGCCGAGGGATACGCGAGCGATTCCGTACAGGTGAACCTCACCGCCAACAAACAGCTCAATTTTAATCTGAACGGATTGCCGCGTTTCGTGAGCCGCACGGTAACCACGCACCATGTAGCCCGCTGGTTTCCGCTGGATGATGTCTATTATCTGGAAACAGCCGCCCAGGTAACCGACGCCGACGGCCTGGCCGATATCAAACAGGTCATTTGCGAAATCCCCTACAGCGCTTTCCGCGATACGCTCGATCCCGAATTAAACGCCGGGCATTTCAAAAAAACGTTTTTCACCCAGGACCTGAATATCAGCTCTTTACACGAATTATTGGGACAACCGGTTTATTTTATCGCCGAGGACAACCCCGGCGCGCAACTGCGTACGGAAGGCGTTTATGCCGCCCGGATACTCGAAAAAACCGCGGCGCTGACCAGCCCGGTGGAATTGCAGGCCGTACCGGCCGACTCCATCCATTTCCGCTGGGAGTTGAATCCCCCGGCGTTTGATCACACTCTGCAAATCGATGTGTATGCAATCAACGCGGGCATTGTTACTTCGGTTAAAACCATTGATGATATTCCCGCCGGCAGTACGGACTGGTTGTATCGTTCCGATTTGCCGGCAGGGGACTATTTCTGGACGGTTACCATCCGGGACGCCTTTGGCAACACCAGTCAGTCCAAAGAACAGGTTTTTCAAATACAATAAGGAAGCCTTGCCATGCCGTTAAAAAATCCTTACGAAACATTACTGCGCATCAGCGAAGAGATAAATACCGTTCACGATATCGACGCTTTGTTGGAACGCATAATGGATCGTTTGCTGGAGGCTCTGGAAGCGGAACGCGGCTTCATCCTTTTACGCAATGAGGGGGAAGGCGGCCGCTTCGAAGCGGTTACCGCGCGCAATATCAGCAAAGAATCCATCGATTCCATCCGCGACCTATCCAGCAGCGTGGTAAACCAGGTACTGGACAGCGGCGAGGCCGTATTAAGTCTGGATGCCCAGGCCGATCAGCGTTTTGCCGGAGCCGAGAGCATTGTGATGCATCAGATAAAATCGGTGATGTGTACGCCGCTAAAAAAGGACGACCGGCTCCTGGGCGCCATTTATGTGGACAGCCGCGTGGCCACGCGCCAGTTTGACGAACAAAGCCTGACCTTTCTTAAGGCCTTTGCCGGACAGGCGGCCATCGCCATCAGCAACGCCCGGATGCTCAACATGCTGCAAAATGAAAACAGAGTGCTGCGTCGCCAGATGAACACGGGGCAGCTGTTCCCGGAAATTATCGGAAAAAGCAAACCCATGCAGCAAATATTTGATATGATCCGCGATGTGGCCGATTCCACGGCTTCCGTGCTGATAACCGGCGAGAGCGGGACGGGCAAAGAGTTGGTAGCCCGCGCCCTGCACGTACATTCCTCGCGCAGCAATAAACCGTTCATTCCCGTATTCTGCGGCAGCTTGGCCGAGAATTTACTGGAAAGCGAGTTGTTCGGCCATAAAAAGGGCGCCTTTACCGGAGCCACCGAAGGCAAAATCGGCCTGTTCGAAGAAGCCCACCAGGGTACCATTTTTCTGGATGAGATCGCCGATATCAGTATGAATCTGCAAACCAAGTTGCTGCGTGTTTTGCAGGAGGGCGAGGTAAAGCGGGTGGGCGACAACCAGCTGCGCAAGGTGGATGTCCGGGTGCTCTCGGCCACCAATAAAGACCTTTGGAAGGAAGTGGAACAGGGCAATTTTCGCGAAGACCTGTATTTTCGGCTCAACGTTATCGAAATTCACGTACCCGCTCTGCGGGAACGCCGCGAGGATATTCCGCTGTTGTGCGAGCACTTTCTTAAAATTTATGCCCAGAAAAACAAACGCAATATTAAGCGGGTAACTCCGGAGGCCCTTCGTCTTTTGCAGGAATATCACTGGCCGGGCAACGTGCGCGAGCTGGAAAATGCCATGGAAAGGGCCGTAATACTGGCCCGCGGAACGGAAATAGGGCCGGAACATTTTCGAATGCGCAAAAGCGCGGCGGATATTCCAATAGGCAAAACGCTGAAGGAAATCAATAAATACGCCATCCTGAAAACGCTGGAACTGGTAGAAGGCAATAATACCAGGGCGGCGGAAATACTGGGCGTGTCGCGGCGCTGGCTGCAATATCAGTTAAAAGAATGGGGCATGGTGCGTGGAAATTGAAGGCTACAAAATTTTACGCGAAATAAGCCGTGGTCCGGTTACCACCGTATATCTGGCCGAGCAGAATGCCCTGGAACGGCAGGTTCTGCTAAAGGTGCTTAACGTGCAATGGAAAAACGAACGCGACCTGATTGAGCGGTTCCACCGCGAAGCCAAAATTTCCGCCCGTCTGCGCCATCCCAATATCGTCAATATCTACGATTTCGGAATCAGCGGAGACCATTTTTTTATCTCCATGGAATATATTACAGGAATGACCCTGTCCCGGTTTATTCGGGAACGCCATCCGCTGCCGGCACAGGCGGTTCTGTTCATCATGCGCGAAATCCTTAACGGATTGCAATACGCCCACAAGCGCGGCGTGATACATCGCGATATAAAACCAAGCAATATTTTAATCGAAGAAAGCGGCACAGTTAAAATTGCCGATTTCGGGATGGCAACCATCACCGATATTCCCGGTCTTACCGAACAGGGCAGCGCGGTCGGCTCGCCGGCCTATATGTCTCCGGAACAGGCCATGGGAAAGAAAATCAATCCCAATTCGGATATCTTCAGTCTGGCGGTAACCGTATATGAGATGTTCACGGGACGGTCGCCTTTCGTGGGAGCCAATGTGGCGGAATCCATCCACAAAACATTGAACGAGCATCCGCCGGATTTGCATACTATCCGGGATGATGTTCCGCGATGGCTTTCGGATATGATCGCCTCTATGCTGGAAAAAGACCCCGCCAGGCGCCCGGCCGATTGCCTTACCCTGTTGAACCGGCTGAACGGAACGGCGCGGTTAATCGGTTTGGAAGATTTTACCGTGTATCTGCAAAATCCGCAGCAAATGGCTTTCCCGCCGTTGACTGAGCAGGAGAGCAAAGCGCAAGAGCCGCGCGGTCATTCATCCAAAAAGACGATGTGGTACGCCCTGGCGGCCCTTGTTTTATTATTGACTGTGTATTTCATTTGGAAAAAAGAACCTGTTCCCGGCAATTCGCATAGTCCTCGGCCGGTTGATACGGTTGCGGTAAAAGAGACACGTTCCGATTCTTTAACAGAGCCCGTTCTGCCCGAAATGAAAGAAACCCTTTCAGAGACCCAATCCCCGGGAAACGGGATGTCCCGTAAAGCGATAAAAAAAGATGTTCCGCGCGAGCGGGTGGAAATACCCCCATCCGAATCCCTGATGCAAAATGACACTACACCCGCCCGTTTATTCGTAGTTTGTACGCCCTGGGCCGATGTGTATATTGACGGAAAAAAAACGGATACCACGCCGCTGGAGCAGGCCATTGTTCTGCAGCCGGGCCGCTATCTTGTGCAATTAAAAAACCCGGCTTTTCAGGATTATCAAACCGAGCTGGATTTGCAGCCGGCCCTGCAGGAAACGCTGCGGGTTACCCTGCAAGGGGCCGACGGCTACCTGAACTTGCGCGTGCATCCCTGGGCGCGGGTTTATGTGGACGGCGCCTACAGGGAAACCACCCCGCTATCCGCTCCTCTGACTTTATCGCCGGGCCGGCATACCATTCGGCTGGAAAATCCGGCTTTTGCTCCCATTGAGGATACGGTATGGATAGAAGCGGGAAAAACCATGCAGAAAAATTGGCGGTTTCAAAAATAGTGGCACTGAATTTGTATAAAATAAAGGGTGAAAGAAGCGGAGCCCGTTTATGATAAATAAATATTTAATCGAAAAAATACTTTTTGTCCTGCTGCTGAACATATCCGTAGCAAATTCGCAATGGATGAGCGCGGCCAATATGCACATGCCCCGCGGAGGCGCCGCTGCGGTAAAATGGGGGAATTACATATATGTTTTCGGTGGTAAGGCAATGAATAACAAAGCTTTAGACTCTGTTGAACGATTCGATTTACGGACCGGCGAATGGGATAAGAAAACAGTTCCCGATTTTGACAAAGCCCGCTACAATGCCCGCGCTATTGTTTTTGATGATAAAATCTATTTAATCGGCGGACGGGATGAATCTTCGGCTTTAAAGAAAGTGGAAGTGTATGATCCTGTGCAAAATTCATGGAGTGAAGCGCAGAATTTGCACGAAGAGCGGGAAGGCCTGGCCGTTCATATCCTCAACGGCTTAATGCATGTCATTGGCGGCCGGGAAGAATACCATTCCATTGTAAGCGATATTGAATGGTACAATAAAAGTGAAAACAAATGGAAAGTGGGTTCCTGGGAAATGAAATATCCCCGGGCCGATTTCTTTTCCGCTGCCTATCGGGATACCTTTTACCAATTTGGCGGTTATTATTACGGCCTGACCAAAACCGCATACAGAGCCGTACCAACAAATGAAGGATATCGCTGGGAGAGTCTGGGCGAATTGAGTACAGGCCGCGCCTACGGGGTGAGCTTAGTGATAGATGATCAGATATTTTTGATCGGCGGTGAAGTAGCCGACGGCAAAAGCGATATGGTGGAAGTTTACAATATCCATGAAGGCAGCTTTCACGAATTTACGCCTCTATCCGGCGCCCGCAGCGGAATGGCCGGTGTGGTAAGCGGAGATACCCTATTCGTTATTGGAGGATTTGCGGGTAACGATGACACGCCTATGCACACTGTGGAATATACCACCCTTGCAGCAACGCCTATCGGCATTATTGACCGCTCTCCGGTGCCCCGTACAAGAATACTGGTAAAAGGGTATCCCAATCCCTTCAACGGGCGGATCACCTTCCGGATACGCTTATCGGATCCTGATCAATATCGATTGGAAATATTTGATCTTGCCGGGCGTTTGGTCAAAACTTTATATAACGGCCGATTAACGGCAGGTGAGCAACAATTCAGTTGGGATGCTCGCGATAATAACCGGCAAATTTCAGCGTCCGGCGTCTATTTTCTGGTCATTCGTTCTACCAAAGAAGCGCAAAGGCTAAAAATCATTTATGTCCGTTAAAAAAGTCGTTCTTTTCCTGATCGCTGTTTTTCTTATTGCCATACAAGCAAAGGCGCAACCGGCAGCTCACGAAGGGCTTCGGGTTAAAAACCTGTATGATACGCTTCGGTTCGAAGACGCCATTGCTCAGGGCCGCAGTTTGCTGCGCAGCGGAAAAATCCATGATAAAGCAGATCTGATTGTCATTCATCAGTATATGGCTTATTCCTTTTTTAATTTAAGCCAGCCGGATTCCGCCCGGGCGCATTTTCTGACCTTACTTACACTGGATAACCGGGTTCAGCTTGACCCCATTCGCACCTCGCCCAAAATTATCGATTTTTTTGAACAAGTGCGGCGTGATTTCAAACAATTAAAACAGGAAGAGCAAATCGTACCGGTAAAAGAGTATGTTTTTATGGAAGACCTCCGCCCGGCAGCAGCCTGGCGTTCGGCGCTTTTACCCGGCTGGGGGCAATACTATAAAAACCAAAATTCACGGGCCTATTGGTTTGGCGGTACGTTTTTGGCCGGTTTAAGTATTACAGTGGCCGCCTGGCTGCAGGAAAATAAGTACAAAGATTTGTATTTACAGGAACAAAATCCTTCCAAAATTCCCGACTTGTATGATCAGTACAACGGCTGGTCAAAAATCCGGCGTGGGGCAGGGTATGCGACCGTTGCTGTTTGGGCGGTTGCTTTCGCCGATGCTCTGTGGTCGGATTATCCCCGCTTTAATCTGCAAACCAACCCACAAGGCGATGTGGCTCTGTCGCTGCGTATTGTTTTTTAAGGAGTTACAAGAATAATTGTCTTCATCGTCAAATCTGACCATCCGCCAACTCTCCCCCTTGGTCCCCCTCTCTTTTCGAAAGAGAGGGGGAAATAAAGGGGGTGAGTTGCCATTTTCTTCAAGCAGGATAGCGTCATAATTTCTATTTTGGACAAGTATGAGTTTTTATTAAATTGGTTCTATCTGCTCTAAGAAATTGTAGCGAAAGGAATAGGCGATGCGAGGAGTTGTTTTGTTTATTATGTTAGGAATACTTTTGACCAATTGTACCAAACAGGAGGACAATCCCTTCTTTAAACCATATAACACACCGTTCGAAACCCCGGCTTTCGATAAAATAAAAGAAGAACACTATTTGCCGGCCTTCCGCGCAGGTATTGACCGGCAGAAAAAGGCGATCGAAGCCATTGTAAACAATCCGGAAGAACCCACTTTTGCCAATACGGTAGAAGCTCTGGAAAACAGCGATACTCTGTTAACCCGGGTGTCCAATGTGTTTTTCAATATGACCTCGGCCAACACCAACGATCGCTTGCAGGCCATATCCAAAGAGATTACGCCCCTGCTCACCGCCCATAATGACGAAATTCTGATGAATGATAAACTGTATAAACGGATAAAGGCCGTATATAATAAAAAGGAATCGTTGAACCTCTCGCATATTCAACAGCGGCTTCTGGAAAAATACTATAAGGATTTTGTTCGCGGCGGGGCGGATTTGAAGGCGAAGGACAAGGAAAAGCTGAAAGCCATCAACAAAGAGCTTTCCCTGCTTACCCTGCAATTCGGTGAAAATGTTTTGAAAGAAAACAACCGTTTTGAAATGGTGCTGGATAACAAAGCCGACTTAGCCGGTTTACCGGAAGCGGTCATAGCGGCTGCCGCGGAGACCGCTGAAAAACGCGGACATCCCGGCAAATGGGTATTCACTCTGCACAAACCCAGCCTGATCCCCTTTCTGCAATATTCCGATAAAAGGTCTCTGCGTGAGAAGATGTTCAAAGGCTACATCACCCGGGGCGACCACAACGATGAGCTGGATAACAAAAAAATACTATCCCGGATTGCCGCCCTGCGGGTAGAACGGGCTAACCTGCTGGGCTTTAAAACACATGCCGATTATATACTGGATGATAACATGGCCAAAACCCCGCAGAGGGTGTACGATTTGCTGAACAAGGTGTGGCAGCCGGCCTTGCGGGTGGCTAAAAAAGAGGCCGGCGCTTTGCAAAAGATGATTGACGCCGAAGGGGGTAATTTTAAACTACAGCCCTGGGATTGGTGGTATTATGCCGAAAAGCTCAAAAAACAAAAATACGCCCTCGACGATGAATTACTGCGTCCCTATTTCGAGCTGGACAAGGTGCGCGACGGCGCTTTTGAAACGGCGCACAAACTATACGGCATAACCTTTACCGAACGGCATGATATTCCCGTGTATCATCCCGAAGTAAAAGTGTTTGAAGTGAAAGAAGAAGACGGTACGCATATCGGTATTTTATATGTGGATTACCATCCGCGGGCTTCCAAGCGCGGCGGCGCCTGGATGAATGAGTATCGTCAGCAGCAGTATCGGAATGGTAATAAAATTACACCCATTATTTGCAATGTCTGTAATTTTTCCCGTCCCAGCGGCGATAAACCGGCCCTGCTCAGTTTCGAAGAAGTACAAACGCTTTTTCACGAATTCGGACACGCTTTGCAGGGACTTCTTTCGGACGTGCAATACAAGAGCCTTTCCGGAACAAGCGTTACCCGCGATTATGTGGAACTGTGTTCACAAATCATGGAAAACTGGGCTGCCGAACCCGAAGTGCTGCGTGAATATGCCCGTCATTATAAAACCGGCGAGCCTATCCCTCAGGAGTATATCGATAAATTAGAGCAGTCCAAACATTTTAACCAGGGCTTTGCCACCACCGAATATCTGGCCGCCGCATTTCTGGATATGGACTGGCACACGCTCACTGAAGCAAAAGAACAAGACGCCGCTGCCTTCGAAAAACAGTCATTGGATCGCATCGGTTTGATACCGGAAATTGTGGTCCGTTATCGCAGCCCCTATTTCCGTCATATTTTTGCCGGTGGTTACTCGGCCGGGTATTACAGCTACATCTGGGCGGAAGTACTGGACGCCGACGCCTTCGAAGCCTTCAAGAAAACCGGTTTGTTTAACCGGGAAACGGCCAACGTGTTTCGCAAAAACATTCTGGCTTCCGGTAATTCGGACGATCCGATGGTGCTCTACAAACGCTTCCGCGGCCGCGAACCCAGCATAGAGCCGCTGTTAAAAAGAAGAGGGCTGGAATAATAATGTACCGCAAGATTTATCTTGCGATGAGTACTTAGTACATAGTAGTTAGTACTTAGTATGAAGTGAAGGGTGACGCGTGACGAGAAATTAGAAAATAGAAATTGGAAATTGGAAACTGGGAAAGAATTACGAATTAGTCAATTACCCACCTGCCGCAGGCACGGCGAATTACGAATTAATGGCCAATAGCCAATTGACTGGATTTTCGATTGTCGATTGACGAATGACGATATATGAACGAAGAACATTGACAAACCAATAACTTAATAACTGGGAACTTGGAACTGGGAACTGATAACTGACAACTGAAAACTAACAACTAACAGCCAACAGCCAACAGCCAAAAGCTAATAGCCGATAGCCGACAGCTGATAGCTAAAAATCAACAGCCAAAAAAACGAGAAAAACAAAATGAAATTACTCATCGGAATTACATCATCCATTGCGGCCTACCGCATACCAAACCTGGTCTCTCAATTGGTAAAAGAGGGACACGAGGTTAAAACCATTGTGACGGAAAAAGCCAAAGCCTTTGTGGCGCCGCAGGCCCTGGCGGTGATGAGCCGTAACCCCTGTTACGATGATGCGCAGGAATGGGGCAACACCAATCAGGTACTGCACATCGAGTTGGCCAAATGGTGCGACGCTATGTTGATTGCCCCCTTAACGGCCAATACCCTGGCCAAAATGGCCAACGGACTTTGCGATAATTTATTAACCTCTGCGGTACGGGCTCTGGGGAAAAAGCCGCTCATTTTGGCTCCGGCCATGAACACGGCCATGTGGGAAAATCCCATCACCGCCGAACATTTGGCCCGCTTGAAGAAATATTTTAACGTTACGGTTATTGACCCGATTTACAAAAAATTAGTTGACGGCGACGAAGGCATTGGCGCTTTGGCCGAGGACGAAACAATTATACACGTTATAAATGAAATGTTAAGTGCTGGGGAAATGGAGTAACGCGAATTTAACTAAAATATTTTCAATCCCAACAATCCATCACTCCATAACTCCATCAATCCATTCTGGTAGTTAAATTACTTACGAGGAGACTATGCGACCTGTTTGCTTGATTGTGCGCGATGGCTGGGGGTATAACGAAAATCCCAAAGGCAACGCCGTAATGGCGGCCCATACGCCCAACATCGATTCATATAAAAAAAATTATCCCTGGATGCTGATCAAAACCTCCGGCGAAGCGGTGGGCCTGCCCGAAGGGTTTCAGGGGTCCAGCGAAGTAGGCCATTTGAATATGGGCGCCGGACGCGTGGTGGTACAGGAGCTTAAACGCATCGATGAGGGATTTAAAGACGGCTCCATCTTTCAAAACGAAAAATGGCAGGCCCTGATAAAACAATGGAAAGAAAACGATTCTCAGCTTCATCTTTTGGGCCTTCTGCAGGATGAAGGCGTGCACGCGCATCAGGATCATCTGTTCAAGATTATGCGGCGGGCCAGACAGGAATTTCCGGAAGGGAAGATCGTCATTCATCCTTTTCTCGACGGAAGGGATACCCCGCCGCGCAGTACTCTGGAATACATCGCCAAATTGAACAAAGTGATGGAAGAAGTGGGGGGCTGCAAAATCGGAACGGTAATGGGACGCTACTACGCTATGGATCGTTCGCGCGACTGGGCGTTAACCGATACGGCGTACAATTGTATCGTAAACGCAGAGGGGCGCCGAGCTGCCACGGCCGAAGAAGCGGTGAAGGAATCCTATGCCAATGACAAAACGCCCGACGGTGTGGATATGTTTGATGAATATATCCCGCCCTATTGCATTGGCGGGTACAAAGGCGTAAACGACGGCGATTGTGTCTTTCATACCAACTACCGGCAGGATCGGGCCATTCAGTTAACCATGGCCTTTGTCGAAGCGGATTATCCCGGCAAGCTGAAGCGGCGGGCCAGGGTGCGCTACCTTGGATTTACCTGTTATTACGACGAATTTACCGAATACCTGATGGGTGCTATGGGTTCGGAAGGCGGAATGGACCACCTTTTGGGCGAGGTGATATCCGAGGCCGGTTTGCGGCAGCTGCGCATTGCCGAAACACAGAAATTTCGTCACGTTACCAGTTTTTTTAACGGCAAAGCCACTACGCCCTATCCCAACGAAGATCAGGTAGAAATTAAAAGCGATATCGATCCCTCGGCCTATGCCAGTCATCCGGAAATGGAGGCGTACAAAGTAACCGAGGAATTGCTGCGCCGCCTGGAAAACAACCCTTATGCCTTTATCGTCGTCAATTACGCCAATGGGGATATGGTGGGGCATACGGGCGATTTTGACGCCGCCAAAAGAGCCGTGGAAGTGGTGGATGAATGCCTGGGTAAAGTAGTTGCCCGTCTGCTGGAACTGGACGCGCACATTCTGATCACGGCCGATCACGGTAACTCCGAACAGATGATTGATTACGAAACCGGCATGGTCAAAACCAGCCATACCACCTTCCCGGTAGAACTGATTTATGTGGCAAGCGATGCCAACAAACGCTGCTTAAAAGACGACGGCAAGCTGGCTGACATTGCTCCCACCGTTCTACAATTAATGGGATTGCCCGTTCCAAAAGAGATGACGGCGGAAGTGCTGTTTAAGGAATAAAAAGGAGATATTTTCATAAATATTGCCAGGCAGCGAAACTTTTACGCAGTATTGTCGTTTGTATAACCAAGCACTCTTTTAAACATCTCTTCCCATACAAAAAGGCCGACGCTGTTGTAGCGCCGGCTTTTTTTTACTTCATTGTAATTGTATAAGGCTAAAATTTAAAGTTTTGAAACACATTATCCCTTGATGTAAATTATCCGCTCATTGTCTCCGGAACAGTCCATTTCGCAAATGTTAAAAATGCTCGGATCTTTAATTTTAGTGAATTTACCGGTGCGGCTGTGTCGATTGGAATGGTGAACTTTATTGGCTTATTTGCATTTAATTCAGGAAAAACTTTTGAGGAGTGATTTGAAAATGAATTACTACATCGACCTAATAAAAAATAAATTGTTACAAAAACCAATAAAGGAAAAACAGAGAATATTAATGGGCACTTTCCGGCTTCCCGTAACGCTGTTTTCAATTTTGTTATTATTAACCTTTCTTTTATCCTGCCAAAAAGAGACCAATACCCTGACTATTAAAGGACGCATACTTGGCGCGGATGAACAGCCGCCTCCTCTGGCGCATGTACATGCGGCGGCTATGGGGCAGAACCCTTTAAAGGCTAAATATCGCGTTGCAACCGACCCGGACGGCCGTTTCGAATTACATCTGCCCAAAGGAAAGTTATGGACCTTGATGGTAACGGCAGTAAATCATAATCCACTAAAGATACCGCTGGTTTTAGAAAACAATACGGATGAGGTTAACATCCGCTTCCGCTTAACCGCAAATCTCTATAGGAATGACTTTGCCGGCGTTAAAATTATTGGCGATTGGAATAAATTCAATTTCAATGATGCCCAGGCAATGGTGCCGATGGCGGATGGTACCTATAGTTTTGAGATTTACATCACGGCAGATACGGTGGGCTATCAAATTGTTAACGCCATTAAAACCGATCGTAGTGTGAACGGTACTATGGCCGATCACTACCGGTATGACGGTGGAGGGGACTATATTTCGGTACTCAAGGTCAATAAAGGCATGGTAAAGATTAAGTTCGATCCATCCAAACTGCTGCGCGGCGAACCGGGCGATATGCCGGAAATCGCTTTTGAAGACGGCGAAGAATACCAGAATAAAATGATGGAAATTGTGGCCCGCGCCGAGAGCGAAAGAGAAAAAGTGCGCATCGCCATGCAAAATAATCAGGCCGATCCGAATTTTCGATACGATTTATTTCCTGTCCAAATCCTCTTTAAAAAATATATGGACCAACAGCCGCCTTTGCTGGCAAAATTTGCCGCCTTGCATTATGCAGAACTGATTTACCTGGGGATGCAGCCCGACTCCACGTCTTTTAAACGTGTTATGGAACTGCTGCCCCTGCAAGACCCTCTCTGGGCCTTAAAACCCTATCTGATCGTCGATGTGTATCATATCGCTTTGGGTAAGGAAAAAGCCCGGGAGCTGTTTAAAAAAGAAAAGAAAAATATACAGGATCGAAGGGCGCGCGCTTTTGTTCTGGTTGATCTGGGCATGGAAGCCCTGGCTAACGGAGATGCGGAACTGTCTAAAAAATATTATAATGATCTTATTCTGAATTATTCCGACATTCCTGCCATTATCCCGGCTATTAAACAGCTTGATCCGAACAGGAAAATTGTTAAGGGAAAACCGGTTCCGGATTTTCTGGTGAAACTGCTGAGCGAAAATCGCTGGATTACCAGCAAAGACCTGAAAGGCAGGTATTTTCTCATCCACTTTTGGGCCACATGGAACGATGAGTCAGTTAAACAGATACCGAAATTGATACAGGTTTACAGGTCTTTTCCGCACGATAAATTTGGTATTCTAAGCCTTAATTTCGATATGAAATTATCAAAATTAAAAGAGTTCCACAAAAACAAATATGCCATGCCCTGGTGGAACAGCTTCATTCATGAATTACATCGCTATGATCTGCGTAATGATTTTGAAGTGGGTGCATTTCCATATTATATATTGGTCGATCCGGAAGGCAAAATAATTGCTTCTAACAAAGAATTACAGGCCGGAAACCTGCTGAGCATTCTTAAACGATACATCCGATAAAATAAAAGCGGAATCCATTACGGTTTTCTTGTAGAATGCCACGGGCAACTCCAGATTAAACAATCGGAGTTGCCCTGTTTTTTAACTAAAATATACCTCTCCGTGATATATTTGTTATAAAATCTTCGTTGTTTATATCACATGCTTATTCATTTTTATATCCATAGTTGAAATTCAAATATCGGATTACAAGTAATATTATAGCTGTCCTAAATGATCAGCGTCGACTTAAATTACGATATATGAGATAGTATGAAACATAAAATTTCCTCTTTAAAAAGATCCTGTCCCGCAGCGGCGGGAGGGTTAGGGGGTTGTAAAATCGTCTAATAGATAGTCTTTATGTTTTGCGTAAAACACCCCCTTAGTCCCACTTAATAGGGGG
>DRQG01000088.1 GCA_011369465.1 Caldithrix abyssi | reverse complement strand
TCCAAAACGGACAGGCCTATTGGGATTATCTGGGTAAGGAACTTTATAATCATCCTCGGCAGATATTTGTAGGCTTACGTTTTAACTACTAACAAATTATCGCAATAAGGTGATCTTTTTTACCCGCACCCATTCAGCGGCGGCAATCCGTAGAAAATAAATACCGGAAGAAAGGGGTCTTCCCAGGGAATCGCTGCCGTTCCAGACCAGGCTATATTTGCCCGGTTGTTGCGTCTCATTGACCAGGGTAACGAGTTGCCTGCCCCGAATATCATAGATTTTCAGATCGACATGAGCAGCCGCGGGCAATTGATACACAATGGTTGTAGTCGGGTTAAATGGGTTGGGAAAATTGCCGAGCTGAAAATGCTGCGGCAATGCGGCATTTTCCCAACTTAAAGCGGAAACGGAATTCGGCGCTCCGGGCGTCCCTTCATCGCCGGCGCTGCCCGCCCAGGCGTTTTGCGAGGTGGCCCAGGCCGTGCCGTCGTTATTGTCGCCTGTAAAGGTTCCGCTATAATACATAGACGCGCCGGTCGGGTCGGGCCATACGGTTCCGCCGTCGTAGGTAACCCGATCGATTTCCGTTGTATTATCGGACAGGCAGAGCACCACCTCATCGGCGCCGTTGGCCAGAGTAAAACCCGAATAGACATAATCCACACCTACGCCGCCATTGGTCAACGAATCGCCGTTAATACCCAGCACCATATAGGCGCCCGGTTGGATGAGCAATGACCCGCCATTGTTGATCTGATGCTGGTCGGTGTCATCGTCTTTAATATACCAGCCGTTTAAATCGATGGCCTGTGCGCTGTTGTTGTATATTTCGAACCACTCGCCGTCGCTGTCGTAAACGGCAGCCGGATTTTGCATAATTTCGGTAATGACAATATCGCCCGGTTGAGCCTCAGAACCGCTCCCGCCAGATGAATCCCCTGAAAAATAGGCGCGCCGCACCAGGGTGGAATCGAGAATGAAGGGATTCTTCTTGCCGTCCTGATAAACAGCCACCCGATCGTTGCGGGCAAATTCGGCGTTGTCGGCAGGGTCCTGATAGTGCCAGCGACGCAGCGTTTCCTTTTGCGTCTCAAAAAATGCGCTGTCGGCCTGATCTTTATACATGGTGTAAAAATAGAATACCGCCCGGGCGGCGTTGCCTTTATGATCCTCTCGCGGTTCAAAATAATCGCCGTCGTTATCCTTCTCGCTGTATTCATCTATATACGAAGTGGGAATATTCGACTGACTGTAATTCAGCCGCCACCAGGTATCTGTAGCCGGATCGCTTATATCTGCATAGGGAGCATTACCACGGGATGAATTCACCTGCGCCCGACAGGGAAAAAGGTGATGCAGATCGCTTTTGGCGTTACCCTGATCGGCGCCCATACTCTGCGGCCAGGTATGTTCGGTGTTCATATCTTTGGCGTAGGCGTCGCTGCTGGGATCGTTTTGCGGATCAAGCCAGATGCGGTAACCGCTGTACACACAGGTTACGCTGTCGTTATGATTGTCGATCACGGCAAACATGGTATCGCGGGCCGTATCATAATCCAAAACCTGAACAGGTTTGTAATGGTAACGAAGACTATCCAGCAAAACAGAACCGGTAAGCCCGGGAAAGATATCCTCATTTTGGGCCGGTAACAATGTTATGTAAACGGCCAAACCTAAAAACAGAGCAAACGAAATCCGTTTCATATTTTTTCCTTTAATCGTAAAAGTCCGGATTTTATTATATCCCGCAGACAACCGATCGGGAAATATCGATTCAATATATATTAAATAATCGGTGTAAATGGCTACAACATAGGGAATTGAAGTGTTATGGTCAAATTTATCGCTTAAAAATACCGCGCAGGAAGCTAACGGGCTTAACTAAACTTTTCTTCCGCAGGAAGTTAAATCCGGCCGAACTTTTCCCTTTTTCGCTCTTTGTCTTTACTGTTTTATTTTGTAAATTCAATGGTTAAAAATTTGCGCATTTGAAATCAAAATGCCGGAACGGGTTAACTGAAATTTTTAATATCCCAAAATATAAACTTCAAATAACCATGGATTATTAATTGTTATTTGGAATTTGAAAATCTATCTACTACAAGATTGGGAGTGTAGAATATGGAATTAAAAGAGCAGATTCTGGAGCTGCTGCGCCGCGCCTCCACGGATTTATCGCCGGATGTGGAAAAGGCCCTGGCCGACGCCAGAGAGCGGGAAGAAAAGGGCTCGCCCGCCTGGAGCGTTTTTGATACGATTCTGCAGAACGTTACTATGGCGCGCCGGCAAAGTACGCCTATGTGTCAGGATACGGGTATGCCTGTTTTCTACATCGACTTCCCTGACGGTTCCTCGGAAAAACCTTACCGTGAGGCGATTGAATGGGCGGCGGCCGAAGCCACGGCCCGGCAGTATTTGAGGCCCAATGCCGTGGACCCGATAACGGGAAAAAATACCGGCAACAATATCGGGATCAACGCACCCTACATCCATTTTCACCAATGGGATATGGACGAAGTGCGCATCCGACTTTTGCTTAAAGGCGGCGGCAGCGAAAATGTAGGCGCCCAGTACAAACTGCCCCACCCGGCGCTTAAGGCCGGCCGCGATCTGGACGGCGTGCGCAAGGTAATTATCGACGCCATCCGCAACGCTCAGGGATTGGGCTGCGCTCCGGGCATCATCGGCGTGGGCATTGGCGGGGGGCGAGACGCTTCTTACGCGCTGTCCAAAGAACAGTTTTTCCGTAAAATGGGTCAGCGTAGCGAAAACCCGGAACTGGCCAAACTGGAAGTACAGCTTTATGAGGATTTAAACAAACTGTCCATCGGCCCGATGGGATTTGGCGGCAACACCACCGTGATGGATGTGTTCGTCGCCGCGCAGTCCCGGCATCCGGCTACTTTTTATGTGTCGGTTTCCTATAACTGCTGGGCCTTTCGCCGAAAAACGTTAACGATTAAAAATGGGGAGGTGTATTATGATTAAACTGAGAACCCCCATATCGGAAGAAGACATCCGCAAATTGCGTGTGGGCGATACGGTGCATCTTTCCGGGGTGATCGTAACCGCCCGCGATCAGGCCCATAAACTGATGATCGAAGAGCGACCGGATTTTATTCGTGACGCCCTGAAGGAGTCGGTTATCTATCATTGCGGTCCGGTGGTTAAAAAAGACCAGCAGGGTAACTGGCAGTTTGTCTCGGCCGGGCCCACCACATCCGCTCGCGAAGAGCCGTATCAGGCCGATGTAATCTGCGAGTACAACGTCCGCGGCGTGATCGGCAAGGGCGGTATGGGCCCCAAAACGGCCGAAGGGTTGAAAAAATGCGGCGCGGTGTACTTCCATGCCGTGGGCGGCGCCGGCACGCTAATCGCCAATGCCGTAAAGAAAGTGCTGGACGTGCACAAACTGGAAGAATTCGGCACGCCGGAAGCCTTCTGGGTTATCGAAGTGGAAGATTTTCCGCTGGTGGTCACCATGGATTCGCACGGCGGCAGTCTGCACAAGGATATTTTGGAAAAATCGTCCAAAATCGCGGATGAATTGATGGGCTTGTAAGATTCGGGATAAAAAGCGCATTTTATCCGCTTTTATAATGCGGCGTTTGCTTCGGGAAAAAAGGTCGCTTCACCTGACGCAGCCGTACCCAGCACTACAGATAAGCGCCGTATTAGTATCTGAATTTATGATTTGCATAATGCAGATAATATTGCCATATTTATATGTATGAAAACGACGTTAAACATAGATGAGAAAGCGCTTAATAAGACCAGCTCTCTTACCGGTGTTAAAGAAAAAACAGCGTTGGTGAGAATGGGTCTTGAAGCATTAATTGCAAGGGAAAGCGCTAAAAGATTGGCTAAATTAGGCGGCACGGAATAGGATTTAAAGCCAATCCCATGAAGAAAGTATTAATTGATGATTCTGGTTGATACTTCTATCTAAATAAACCACTTAACAAGAAGGATGCCCGTCTTATCGCCTTGCTGGAAAAAAATTCAGTACAGGTTCATCCATTTATAATAGGTGAATTAGCTTGCGGAAATATTAAGAACAGAAATGAAATATTAGAATTATTAGATGCTCTTCCCCAAATAACCACTGTAAGCTTCGATGAGATTTTATTTCTTATAAATCAACATCAATTACATGGTAAAGGTTAAAGCACTAACAATCACTATGCGATTGATTACGAGATGCCGGGTAGTTTCAGCCTTGTCTCAAAATTAAATGTTCCTCAAAAAGTGGCAAGGACTAACGATTCTTTGTAATTTGATAATATTATTTAGTACTATCAAATTATATTTGGAGAATCGTTATGCGACAGGAAAAAGACGCTTTGGGGCCGGTACAGGTACCGGAAGATAAATATTACGGCGCGCAAACCCAGCGCGCGGTGGAAAATTTTAAAATCGGGAATGAATATTTCCCAAAGGAATTCATCCGCGCCCACGCCATCGTAAAAAAGGCCGCGGCTATCGTCAATCAAAAGCTGGGCAATATAGAACCCCGGATTGCCGAGGCCATCGTCGAAGCAGCGGACGAGGTCATTGCCGGCAAGTTAGATAATCACTTCCCGCTGGTTATCTGGCAGTCGGGCAGCGCCACCCAGTTCAATATGAATATGAACGAAGTGATCGCCAATCGCGCCATTGAAATGCTGGGCGGACAAATGGGCACAAAATCGCCGGTGCATCCCAACGATCACGTGAACAATTCTCAATCCACCAACGACACCATCCCTACCTCTATGCACATAGCCGCAGTGCTGGCTTTAAAAGAAAAGCTGCACGGCCCGCTGGTGGATTTGCAAAAGGCGCTGGAACAAAAGGCCGAAGAATTTAAGGATATCGTCAAAATCGGGCGCACCCATTTGCAGGACGCCACACCGCTGACCCTGGGGCAGGAATTTTCCGGTTATGCGGCGCAGATTGAACAGGCCCATGAGGCCATCGCGCCGGTGTTCAAACATCTGTCGGAACTGGCCATCGGCGGAACGGCCGTGGGAACGGGGTTGAATACCAAAAAAGGCTACGATCAAATGATGGTGGAGGAAATCAGCGCCATTACCGGACACAAATTTAAAACGGCCCGGAATAAATTTGCCGCGCTGGCCGCGCACGACGCAATTGTGGAGCTTTCCGGTGCATTAAAAACTCTGGCCGCCGCTTTAATGAAAATAGCCAACGATATCCGCTGGCTGGCCAGCGGCCCGCGCAGTGGTTTGGGCGAGTTAACCCTGCCTGCCAACGAACCGGGCAGCTCCATTATGCCGGGTAAGGTTAATCCCACCCAAAGCGAAATGGTAACAATGGTAGCCTGTCAGGTGTTTGGTAACGATACGGCCATCGCTATGGCTGGTTCCATGGGCAATTTTGAACTGAATGTTTTTAAACCTCTGCTGATTTACAATATTTTACAATCCATCACTATTTTGGGCGACGCCTGCCGTTCCTTTACCGATAAGGCGGTTAAAGGCATCAAGGCCAACAACAAAAATATCGACGCCAATTTACGGAATTCGTTGATGCTGGTAACTGCGCTCAACCGCCACATCGGATACGATAAAGCGGCGGAGATCGCCCTCAAGGCCTGGCGTGAGGACAAAACCCTCAGAGATGCGGCGCTGGAGCTGGGTTATCTTACCGAAGAACAGTTCGAGCAGTGGGTACGTCCGGAAAAGATGATCGGACCGGAGTAGGAGAAAACGGATTATCTTTTTTTACAGTTAAAAGCGATTTCATCTTTTGGATCGATGGCATCGCTGTATGTAATCTTCCCGACTAAAGTCATGGCAGAGAGAAGACGAGTACGGGTGTATAATGCATAACTCCAACATTTTCACATGTCAAGATAGCAGAAAGCCAAACATTCGAAATATAAATCAATGAAAATCTTCTACCTTTGCCCGGACGTACCCTTTCCTTCCGGGGGCGTTTATGTTATTTACAAACATGTGCGCTTTCTGCGGGAAGCCGGTTATGAGGCTTACGTGCTTCACTTTAAGAAACCGTTTAAGCCGCAGTGGTTTGCTTATGACCTGCCGGTTTTATATCTAAACGACAATCCGCCGCTGGAACCCGGCGACGCCATAATCATCCCGGAAGGGTTTCCCGAAGTAATGAAAAAATTTGCCTCTGTCCCACTGCGTAAAATCGTTTTTGCCCTGAGCCACAGCTATATTTTTGATAAACTGCCGCCCGGCGAAAACTGGAACGACTACAACGTGGAAGCGGTCCTCACGCCCTCGCCGACCATCCGGCATTTTGTGCAAATGAGTATGGGGATCGACTTCGTATCGCTTATTCCGCCCGGACTCGATGCGACCCTTTTTTATCCGCAAAAGGAAAAAGAACTGCAAACCGTTTACATGGGACGTAAAGATCGTTTGGGCGAAACCGTGCACAAAATCATTCTGTCCCGCCGCGGTTCCGCATCAGACATTCCATTTATTAAGATGAATGATTTACCGTTAAAGGAATACGCCGCTCTGCTGCGCCGTTCGAAGGTTTATCTCACCGCCTCTCCGCTGGAAGGCGCCCATATTTCCGTTTTGGAAGCGATGGCCTGCGGGTGCGTTTGCGTCGGGTTTCACGGTTTGGGCGGCCGGGATTATATGGTTGCCGAAGGACGCGGGCAAAATTTTATTTTGGTAGAAAATATGGATTACATCGCCCTGGCCGAAAAACTGGAAGAGGTTTTAATGGCCTTAAAGAACGATCCGGATCATTTCGCTGCGCTGAGTGAAAACGCCCGGCTGACCGCGGCAACTTACACGGAAGAAAGCGAACGACGGGCGCTGTTGGATTTTTGGCGGGATTTCACGAAGCGGGGTTAAATCGTTCCCGCGCTATGGTTATCAGGCGCTTCAGACGGTGGATCAGCAGATGCTCCCGTTCAATTCGTTCTGCCGCCCGCCGGATGATCGGCTGCCGTTTTTCCGGATATTTGTAAAAATAATCGATCTTTTCTTTCATCTCTTCCGCAGAATGATAGACAGCCGCTTCCCGGTCCACGTCAAACAGCTCCGCCAGATCCTCTTTCCAGTCGGTTAACAGAAATCCACCGCACAGGGGAACGTCATACAGGCGCAGATTGAGCGCCGTTTTGAGCTGCACGCTGGACATGTTCAGATTGATCAGCGAGGCGGCAAAGATTTGCGGCGCGGTATGCAGACTGTCCACCGGCGGATGCAGTTGCGCGGGCAGGCGGAAACGGCTCCAATGGGAATCGCCGAAAATATGCAAGGGATGCGGAGAGACGCTTCTTAATAATTCACTGCGATAAGATTGCGTGGCGCGGGCGGCGGCATAGCCGGCAAAATGATAAAATTCCGCCTCAGAATCGAACCGGCTGCCGATCTTTGTCTTCAAAGTATCGATAAAAAAGCGGCCGCTTTGCGGTTGAAATCCAGCAGGCATGGCCGTTTTGAACAGCGCCTCGTAACCGTCTTTCCGCCAGCGCAGCCGGGTGTCCTCAAAGGTGCCGCCGATAAAACTAACGGCCCGATTTAGATACGCATAGGCGCCGGTATCGTATTTTTTACCCGGCGGCAGGGGCGATCCGGTCGGCAGATAGTGAGCCGCATCAAATCCGAGACGTTTTAAATGGGGGATATCCTGTTTTTCTATGGTGAATAGCAGCATGTTCGGCTGCGCCAGAGGGGAGGCGTCGGGGATGATAAAACGGTAATCGTCCAGATACCAGACCAGAACCGGCAGATCCAGATCCGCCAGTACGGAAGCAATCTTTCCCTCGTAATCAAAACCGAAATGATTGACCGAAATTATGCAATCCGGCTTGACCTGCAAACA
Organism: Caldithrix abyssi; assembly: GCA_011369465.1. Classification (GTDB taxonomy): domain Bacteria; phylum Calditrichota; class Calditrichia; order Calditrichales; family Calditrichaceae; genus DRQG01. Next base: position 10,953 of record DRQG01000088.1, on the reverse strand, counting down.
GGTTTTCAGCAAAGCGTCCAGCATGGTTTTGGGAGTATCGGGGATGTTCAGTACCTCTATCTCATGTCCCATCTCCCGCAAAAGACGGATGGATTCTTCCTGCAAAAAATAGGATTGGTTGAGATAGACAATGCGCAGAGTCTGCCCGGCAAATTTTTTATAGGAAAAATATGTTTTAAGGTTTACCATTTTCTTTTGCCCGTTGTTTCAGCTTATTCTTTGGCCGCGCCTATGGGCTGATGATTTTGAAACATCAGATTTGACATTTATCTGCGATTTATTTAAATACGCTTCAATGAATTTATTTTGGTACTCGGAACAAACGGATAAAACGTAAAGAGGTTTCTGATGATAAAGTATATGGCAGCATTTTTTTTGTTCATTACCGCGGCAACGGCCGGTGATTGGCAAACCTATTATGAAAAATCGGGTTACAAAGCCACGCCGCGCTACGCGGAAACCGTGGACTTTTGCCGGCGGCTGGCCGCGGCTTCATCGCAAATCCATTACACTACCTTTGGCATAAGCCCGCAGGGACGTCCCCTGCCTTTGCTGATCATCGATAAAAAGGGCCGGACAACGGCGCGGGAAGTGCGGCAAAGCGACAACGTGGTTTTCTTAATTCAGGCCGGCATCCATTCGGGCGAGATCGACGGCAAGGACGCCGGTTTGATGCTGACGAGGGATATCGCCGTCTTGCGTGATCTTGCCAACCTGATCGATCATGTAACCATTTTATTCATCCCCATTTTTAATGTGGACGGGCACGAGCGTTTTGGCGCTTACAACCGGGTGAATCAGAACGGCCCGGAAGAGATGGGCTGGCGGGTAACGGCGCAAAACCTCAATTTAAACCGCGATTATCTGAAAGCCGACACCCCGGAAATGCAAAGCTGGCTGAAACTGTACAACGAATGGCTGCCCGAGTTTTTTGCCGACTGCCACGTAACCGATGGCGCCGATTACCAGTATGTGCTCACCTATAAAATAGAACAGCACGGCATCCTGGACAGCGCCTTAATCCGCTGGGTGGAAAGCGCTTATCTACCGCCGGTTCGGCAGGCCATGCGGGAAAGCGGCTTTCCCATCATCGAATACGTGTCTTTCCGCCGCGCCCACGATGTGGAAAGCGGAATGACCACCTGGGCCACCCCGCCGCGTCTTTCGGACGGTTACACGGCCATCCGCAATCGTCCCGGCCTGTTGATCGAAACGCATATGTTTAAAGACTATAAAAGCCGGGTTTCGGCCACCTACCAAATGTTAAAACACACCCTCGAAACGCTGAACAGGGAATACCGCGCTCTGCGTCGTCTCACCGCGCAGGCCGATTCGCTCACGGCTTTGCCCGCGTTCCGTAAAAAACCGTTCACCCTGACCTACAAATACAGCAAAGACAGTACGATGATCGATTTTTTGGGATTTAAATACGAAAAAATCAAAAGCGATATTACCGGCGGCGAGTGGTACCGTTTTTTCCGCGATAAACCGAAAACCTTCCGCATTCCTTTTTTTAATAAAATGGAGCCGGACATACAAGTTATGCTGCCCGAGGCGTACATTGTACCGGCGGAATGGCAAACGGTTATCGAGCGGATCAAACTGCACGGCGTAGAGTACTATGAACTAAAACAACCGATAAAATTAAAGGTGCATACCTACAAATTCAAAAACGCTCATTGGCAGGAACGGCCTTACGAGGGACGCCATCCCGTTCGCTTCGAAACGGAAGCGGTGGAATTTGAGCGCATCTATCCGGCCGGTTCCGTAGTGCTGGATATGAATCAACCGGCGGCCAAAATCATTGCCAATATGCTGGAACCCAAAGCCAGAGATTCCTTCGTTTACTGGGGATTTTTTGACGCCGTTTTTGAGCAGAAGGAATACATCGAATCCTATGTATTGGAAGAGCAGGCCCGTTTGATGCTGGCCACCGATGCGGCGCTAAAACAAGAATATCTGGCCAAAATGAACAGCGACTCGGCTTTTGCTGGCAACCCGCAGGCCATACGTCAGTGGTTCTACGAAAAATCGCCCTATTGGGATCGCTTTAAAGACGTCTATCCCGTAGGCCGCATCGAAGACAGGGTAGTTTTGGACCGATTGTTGAAGAAGTAGAACAATATTTCAGACGAATTGACTACAATACAAATAGAATCCTCTCCGGCGAAGGGTTTAGGCCATGCCTATGGCAGGCAGGGATGGGTTAAAACAGTCTGAATTTATGATGTTGTTTAAAAAACAAGAGCAATACGAATTTCGTTTGAATTAATTTTTTTCAATGACAGTGGAAATAATTACTGTTTTAAATATTGGAACGAAATGTAAATTTTACCCCCTTTAATTTAAAAAATAATGCAAAATCTAAAATAAAATATTTTTATCTAAGAAACTTACTAAAAATTAAAACCAAGAATACTCTCCTCTTAAGCAAAGATGATTATGGAAACGACTCAATTCACTTGCGCACTTTAACTTGAATTTTTCAAAAAAATGCATTATGTTCCTAACGGTTTTGATTCGTTATTTTTTTCTATCTATTTTCAGCAGAAGGAAAGCTAAAAACTTGATAAATATGAAAAATAACCACATTTTCTATCTATCTATCTATCTATCTAAATATATGCTTTATTTTAATCTATTTCTACTTTTCCGACCTTTCAATCCTACTTTTTTTAATCCTTTTATGCGCAGTAAGCGCTTATCCCAATGTACATTTTTGCAACAATAGTACTAAAAAATGGGATGACTGGTTCGGCTGACCTTTTTAAACTTTATCTTTAGTAAAATATTTAAACTTTGGTATGGAGGTTAGCTTTATGAGAACTTTATTTATTTCTTTGATAATAATTTCATTTGTCTTCATAAAATGTTCAAAAAATAGTATTGAAGCTGATAACAGCAACAATATATCAAAAAATGAAGTATTGGAAGCTGAAAAAAATGTTAACCAGGAAAAAAAGAATAATGCAAACCTATTTCTAAATAAACTTGCGATACAAATTGCAAATAGAATGGCTGTATTGGATAATTCTGAATACCTATTTAGCTTACTGGATAAGCAGAATATTCAGCATCCATTTCTATCTCTATCAGATGTATTAGAGTCACCCATATTCAAAGAAAGATTTATAACAACTAACTTTATGAACAAAATAGGTTATACTGATATAGAAGAGATAAAGCAATTTATTAAAACAACTTTTCCCTTTGGTGTTATTATTCATTTTCCAATAAAAAAACATCTTTATAAATACAAACCGGGTCAATCATTACTTATTGCAGTAGCACCTTTCGGAATCGATGAGAATAATATTAATAACGTTTTAGCATTTGATTTAGAAGGCCATAAATATTCACTTGACGCAAAAACGCCCCCTGAAGAACCTACCTTGGTCATAGCGCCAGGTGAACCTTTTAATATTATTAACGAACAACTTCCTTGTGAAGACCCTGAGGATCCTGATTGCCAAGGCGGACCACCAGGAGGACAAACAAAATACTATCGGTTACAGTTAGAAGATATAAACTTAGTAGATCCCCATGAAGATTGGCCTTTTATGCCAGCAGAGATATATTTTAAAGTAACATATAGTTTTGGTAATGAGCCGTGGCAGACTACTTTTACTCCATGGGATGATTATGAAGGTTGGGTCACAGATCAGTTTTTAAATATATATAGAAATACGAATTATGGAGAAGAATGGTATGTAGAAGTTTGGGAAGATGACACAGGACTTACCGGCAGTGACGATTTTATTGATTCTTGGTATACATTAGGTAATGGCGTTTTACATGGATCCGATGATAACATACAATGTAGATTCGTACGAGACTATTATTAAACTGTTTTAATAGTTATTTTGATAAAGTACGCCTTGGTATAGTAAATACTAAGGCGTACTATATATGAGAACATTATAGAATTTTTATGAACATAATAAAACAAACTTTAATAATTATATTAATATCTCATTATATCTTGTTCGCACAAAAAATAAGAATATACGGCCAGGTTAAAGACAGCCTGACGGCAGAACCTTTGATTGGCGTCAATATCTATCTGTGCGACGGCAAAACCGGTACAGTCAGCGACGGGGACGGTTATTTTTACCTATCTTTCGAGAACAGCCAAAGCGATACTTTTTCCGTGTATTTTCAATATGTGGGATACAAAACAAAAGAACAACTTATAAGCGGCACAACCTCCTTTTTAGATGTCGACTTGCAGCCTGTTTCTTTGGAATTGGCCGATTCGATCAGCGTGCAGGCCAACCGCTTTCGCAATGAAATCGGATTGTCGTATCAATCTTTTCAGCCGCTCACTGTTTTAAACAGCGCGGCTCTCGGCGACGCCGATATCTTTCGTTTTCTGGCTACCCAGAGCGGTATCTCATTTTCAGACGATGTAAGCAACCGTATTTACATCCGCGGAATGCGATCCGATAAATTGCTTATTCTTTTGGACGATTTTGCGTTGTACAATCCCTATCATTTGGTCAATATATCCAGCGCCGTCGACGTAGGCTCGGTAAAAAATATCGAATTGTACAAATCCGTATATCCGGTAAACCAAGCGGGGCGCACAGGGGGTATGCTCAAACTCTACACCAAACAGGGCAACGCCCATCATTTTAATCTTGATTTCGACGTCAGCCTGATGAGCACTGTCCTGCGCTTGCAGGGGCCGCTGGGCAATGCGTCATATTTTATTTCCTTAAGACGCACCTACCTGGACTTTCTTACCAAACTGGTTGACGAAGAATTTCCCTATTCTTTTACCGACGGCGTTGTAAATATTACCTTTAAACCGGGCAAAAAACATAAAATCGTGTTGAGCGGTATCGCCAGCTTTGATGAATTTTTGGCCAATTTCAAGGAGCATTCCCGTTGGTCCAATCAGGCATACGGTTTTAACTGGAAGTATTACCCCAGCCCGCGTCTGTATTTCCACACCAATGTCAGTTACAGCCATTTCCGTTCTTCTTATAATACCGATTCCCTCTACACCAACAATGCAATCAATGACCTGTCTTATAAAACAAATCTGTATTACCATTTCGACTTTTTAAAGACAACATTGAACGCCGGCGCCGCTTTTCATTCTTACGGAATTTCTTTCCAATCCGCCGAAGAACTTTTGGAGATACTGAACCAGGATTCCCGTGTCAACCAATATGACCTTTTTATCAATTTCAATACAACTTTGAGCGGGCGGTTGAAAGCGGACTTGGGCCTAACGCTCAGTCATTATTTACGATTTACCCGGCCGCAACTTCTGCCCTTAGTGCGTTTGCAGTATCTTTTTTCCAACAGCTTTAAAGTCGCCACCGGATATGCCCGGAAAGCGCAGTATCTTTTCACCATTAATAACGAACGCGACATTTTACCGCCTTTTAACATTTGGCGGGCTCTTGATAAGGATACCGGCCCGGAAATCAGCCGGCAATTGTCTTTTTCCGCTTCCTTGAAGAAACCTTCCCTGGACATGGATTTGGAAATCTATTATAATTTTTTGGAACGCATCGTGGATTATAACCGCAAATATCTCAATCAGGAAGACGCGCTTTTTTTGGCCAACCAGGGCGAGAGTTACGGACTGGAAGCAAACCTGCGTTATTATTACACCTTGTTCGATTTGGAATTACATTATGCGTTGAGTCGCACCATATACACCATGTACGGCAAACCCTACTATCCCTCATTCCATCGGCTCCACAAATTTGATATTAATTTGCATTCCAAAAGCTATAAGGGATGGAGCGGCTCTCTGCATTGGGTTGCGGCCAGCGGCAGGCCTTACACCGTTACCAAAGGATACTACTATCTGCATCATTATATAGATATGGTCTCTCCTACTGTTTTTGCCTCGCCATACTATTCGGTAATCAATTCGGCCCGATACCCGGCTTACCATCGTCTGGATTTACGTATAAATAAACGGTTCAGCGGGCATTTTAAATTATATTTGAATATTATAAACGTTTACAATCAAAAAAACATATTCTATTATCAATTTAATGAAGACAAAAAAAGCGCCTCTCCGGTTTATATGCTGCCGTTTTTGCCTACGCTTGGCGCTGAATTTAAGTGGTAAAGGTTGCTTATGATGCGTTACGGTAAATTTATTTTATTGGCATTTCTTGTTTTATTTGTTTCCTGTCTGGAGCTGCCTGAGGACGTAAACTTACCGGCGGAAAAAGTTTTATCCGTATCCGCATTGCTTCAAAACGATGTTGCAGAGCAGCGTCTATACCTCTACAGGGGCGGCGCCGTTTCCGATACGTCTAATCCGGATATCTTCAGGGTATCCGGAGCGGATGTCCGTTTATCGGTTAACGGCTTAACTTACAACTATACGGAAAGCGATACATCCAAAGGCTGCTATGTCCTTAAGAATTTTTCGCCGCAAGGCAAAACACTATACAGGCTTATCGTTAATCATCCTTCTTTTCCTCAAATCCGCACCGAAACCCTTTACCCGGCCATTCAAGATTTCAACTGGAGCTACTTTTTTGACAGCGGAGGGAACTTACATTTGTCCTGGCGGAAAAACGCCTATTGCGCCGGTTATCGGGTGGATATGTACCAGTGGAAGTACGGTTTTCATAACGGCTGGGAAGAAGAATATTTTTGGGGCAGCGAGAATTACTATTTTACGCCTGATACGTTCTTAATTATTGAAGAAAAGGCGCTTTTACATCAAAATAGAAAAGTCGATTTGAAATTCTTTGTATTTGCCGTCGACAAAAACTACTATGATTACAGCAGATTCAGAACATATTTTGATCCGTTGGATTTCCGCCTGGTCGATTTCGGTAATTTCAGTACCATTGAAAACGGTCTGGGCTACTTTGGCTCGGTTTACAGGGATAGTGTTATCATTCTTCGTAATGACTAAATAAGTAGTAATTCCGCATTTCGTTTTTTTCTATTTTCCCCTAATAAGCTTAAAACACAATAAATCAGGTTTTTTTGCGAAGGGATTCTTGCTGTAACAAGAAAGGATGTTACCATCCTGTTTAAGTTTTTGCTAAAGAAATTTCTTTTTATTAAAATAAGTTTAAATTTAAATACAATCCGATAGACGTGAAAAAAAGGAATAAGCGCATGACCGTCCGTAAAACATTTTTATTTTTTGTGGTTTTTCTGCTGTTGGCCTTTGACTTGTCGGCTCAACCGGCCAAACCCTTTTATCAAATGAATCGGCCGGAAATCGATCGGATTATCCGCCAACTGAGCGAAAAGCCCTGGACGCCGGCGCAAAAAATAAATTACATTTCCGAATTCTTTTTGGGCACACCGTATAACCTCACCTGCGTGGGCGACGGCCCCTACGCTTTGTACGAGACCATGCCGCTGGTCAATTTTAAGGAAACCAACTGCATGGCCTTTTGCGAACATGTGCTGGCCCTTTCCATTTCGGATAACTGGGAAAACTTTTTTAACAACCTGCAGCAAATCCGCTATCGGGACGGCATTATCGGTATGAAAACGCGCAATCACTACACCATGGCCGACTGGCTGCCGCAGAATCACTGGCTGCTGGAAGACGCCTCGGCGAAGGTAGGCGGCGCTTTTACAAAGCAGGTAACGCGTACCATCTCCCATAAAACCTTTTTTGCCGGAAAGGGCATCACCGATACCAGCGACGTGCTGTCCGACCGCACCATTACCATAGATTATGTGCCGCTGGAATATCTGGATGAGGTGGAGGACAATACTCGGGCCGGCGATATCTGCGCCATCCTCTTTGCCAATCTGGATAATATCTTCTCCGCTCACATGTTTATGGTGGTGGAAAAAAACAGGAAAAAATACATCCGCGAATCATCCAGCAGCAAAATGAGCACCTTCGACACGCCGTATGAAGAATGGGTTAAAACCAAACAGCAAAAATACGCTAAAAAATATATCGGGGTTTCTTTTATGCGTATTAAAGAGAAGTTGAACAAACCCGGTCTGATCATCAAACCCTGGGATATTGCCAAAATGCGGGAACGGTAAACGCCTTTATTGTCTATTCCGCATGGTTCCGAATTTTTGATTAGACCGCAATGACAATTCATAAAAGATATGAGAGGTAAAAATGAAACAGCTGCTCAACATTTTGTTATTGGCCTTTTTTCTTCCGGTCACGGTAACCATGGCGCAGTCCGATCAGACGGTCCCTGTGCCGGAAAAATTTTTCGGCTTCAAACCCGGCGCCGACCGCCAGTTATTCGACTATGAAAAATTGGTCGATTATTTAAAACAGGTGGACGCCGCGTCGGATCGGGTGGAGATGCGTCAGTTCGGGCAAACCGCTTTGGGCAAACCGATGTATCTGGTTTTTATCTCTTCCCCGGCAAATTTAGCCAACCTGGACAAATTAAAAGAAATCAACAAAGAGCTGGCCACCAATACCGCGTTAAGCACAGAAGAACAAACGCAGCTGGTACGGGAAGGTAAGGTATTTTTTCTGGCCACCCTTTCCATGCATTCCAACGAAGTGGGGCCGTCGCAGGCCGCTCCGCTCATCGTTTATGAACTGGCCACCACACAGGATGCCGAAATACTGAGCTGGCTGGATCAGGTCGTGTTTATGATGGTACCTAATCACAATCCCGACGGTATGGATATGGTGGTGCATCACTATCTGAGATATCGCGGAACCAGAAACGAAGGCACCTCATTGCCCGGCGTTTATCATAAATATGTCGGCCATGATAATAACCGCGATTTCGTTACACTCAGTCAGCCGGAAACCCAGGCTATCTCACGTATATTCAGTACGGAATGGTACCCGCAGGTTATGATTGAAAAACACCAGATGGGCCGAACGACGGCGCGCTATTTTGTGCCGCCTATGCACGACCCCATCGCCGAAAATATTGATGGTACCGTCTGGAATTGGACCTGGGTGTTCGGTTCCAATATGAGCGCAGATATGACCAAAAAAGGCTTAAAAGGTATATCGCAGCACTATTTATTTGACGACTATTGGCCGGGTTCTACCGAAACCTGTATCTGGAAGAACACCATAGGTATGCTTACCGAGGCGGCCAGCGCAAAACATGCCACGCCCGTTTATGTTGAGCCCAATGAGTTAGGCGGAAGGGGCAAGGGCCTGTCCGAATACAAGAAAAGTATCAATATGCCCGACCCCTGGCCCGGGGGTTGGTGGCGTTTGGGGGATATTGTGCAGTATGAGATCGAATCTACCAAATCCATCCTGAAAACCTCGGCCTTGTATCACGATGAAATTTTAACCAGCCGCAACCAAGTGGCTATAAAGGAAGTGGAAAAGGGGTTGAATGAACCCCCGTATTATTTCGTTTTTCCGCCGGATCAGCACGATAAAAGCGAATGGGTTTCGCTCGTTAATCTGCTGAAAGAACATGGCGTAAAAGTGTATCAACTCGGTAAATCTTATATGATGAATAACACGGAATATCCGGCCGGCAGCATCGTTGTGCCCCTGGCTCAACCCATTCGTCCCTTTATCAAGGAAGTGCTGGAAGCTCAGACCTTTCCGGAACGCCATTACACACCCGGGGGCGAATTGATTAAGCCGTACGATATTACAACCTGGTCCTTGCCCCTGCACCGCGGTTTGAAGGCCGATGAAATAGATCGCCGCGATAAAGAATTCGAAGCGCTTTTTAATGAAATCCGCGGTGAATTTTCCTTAAAAACAACCCATAGCGCTCCCGGCAAGGTCATGGTTTTCCCGGCCGGTAATAATGAAAGCTATAAAGCCGGATTTCTGGCTGCGGCTATGGGGCTGGAAGTCAAACGCACCGATAAGCCGCTTACCGTGGATAATGAAGAAATACCGGCTGGCAGTTTTGTCATAAACTCTTCCGGCGAGAAGACGCAAAAAGTATTGGAAGTGCTGACGGTTTCGCCTCTTTTTGTCAATGAAACAACGCCGTTTTCAGCCAAAAGGGTTAAAATGCCGCGCATCGCCCTGGTGGAAACTTATTTTCATGATATGGATGCCGGATGGACGCGTTATGTATTTGATACCTATCATGTGCCCTATAAAGTAGTCCGTCCCGGGGATTTCAAAAAAACAGATTTCGCCAAAAAATTTGATATGGTTATTTTCCCCGATGCCGATAAAAATATATTGATGAACGGAAAATATAAATCCAAAGAACGTTATTATGTAAGTAATTATCCTCCCGAATATACCAAAGGCATCGGCAAAGAAGGGATGCAAAAACTGATGGCCTTTCTGGATAAGGGAGGAATTATTCTGTCCTGGGGCCGTTCCTGCGAATTGTTTATGGGGCCGTTGGAAATCAAGCGCGGCAAAGATAAAAAAGAAGAGTTTCAGCTTCCCATCCGTAATATTGCCGAACAGGTGCAAAAACAGGGCCTTTATTGTCCGGGTTCTCTGTTAAAAATTGAATTGCGTCGGGATCATCCTCTTACTTACGGAATGGATGATGAGGCCGGTGTATTTTATAGGGGACGACCCCTCTTTGCCACATCCATTCCTTCTTTTGATATGGATCGGCGTGTTATTGCCGCTTTTCCTGAAAAAGAAATCTTAATGAGCGGATACTGCCAGAATGCCGATAAACTGGCCAATAAAACAGTGATGGCCTGGTTGCGAAAAGGCAAAGGACAGTTGGTACTCATGGGTTTTAATCCACAGTTCCGCGCATCTACGCAGGGAACCTTTAAATTGTTATTCAATGCACTATTGCTGGAGCGGTTGTAGATTATATTTAATGTCATACTTATTCCAAAATAGAAATTATAACGCTATCCTGCTTGCAGAAAATGGCAACTCACTCCCTTTCCCGCCACGGCGGACAGGCATTTCCCTCTCTTTCGAAAAGAGTTTGTATGTTAAGGGGGTGAGAGAAAAGATAATAATTTGGAAAAATAAGGCATCCTTTCTTATTTATGGTGTTGTCTGATAAACCAAACAAGAAAGGAGCCTTATTATGAATTCTA
>DRQG01000087.1 GCA_011369465.1 Caldithrix abyssi | reverse complement strand
ATGTGAGTCTTATTGATGAAATTAAAAAACAAAAAATGGAACAAAAACGCCGCGAACAGGAAAAACTACCTTTTTAAATTTATTGGCTCTATGCCAAATGGTGCTTTTGTTCATGCCAAGTGACATTATTCTTCATTCTTAATTCTTAATTTTAACCAAACGTATGATCTTCCATCAATTTGTCGATGAGATGGGCCAGACCTTCGCGGGTGGGTTCTATTTTTTCATGATCGCTGCTGCCCAGAATGACCGATTCGACCTTGTGAACTTTCGTGGGAGAGCCGTGTAAACCACAACGCTCGATTTCCACGTCAAGATCGTCGGTGGTCAGCGTGGGAATGAACAGCTTTTTACTGATGTATTCTTCCTTTAACTGATCTACATAGAGTAGGGAATTGGCCTCGGCCATTTTTTCGATCTCCATCAGGGTGCGGGCGTTTTTGTAGGCCATAACCCGTTTGGCTTTGAACGGACGCGGGGTGGCTGCGTCCTTAATGGCCGTAATAAGCAAAGGCAATTGACCGACCACCACCTCGTGGCCGCCATCGATTTTACGTTTTACGGTGATCTTTTTACCCTCAATTTTTTGTACTTGTTCGGCGTAAGTGATTTGGGGCAGACCCAGCTTTTCCGCGGTTTGCGGCCCTACTTGCGCCGTATCGCCATCGATGGCCTGCCGTCCGGCAAAAACGATATCGAAATCACCGATTTTTTTTATGGCTTCGGCCAAAACATAGGATGTGGCCAGCGTATCGGCGCCGGCGAATTTACGATCGCTGATCAGGTAGGCTTCATCTGCGCCCATGTACAAACATTCGCGCAGCATTTCGGATGCTTTGGGCGGGCCCATGGTGATCACCCGAACAGTGCCGCCGTACTGGTCGCGTACCTGCAGGGCCATTTCCAGGGCCACTTTATCTTCCGGATTAAAAATAGCCGGCAGCATACCGCGATTTACCGTACCGTCCGGTTTCATCACTTCGCCGGAAATGTTTGCCGTATCCGGCACCTGTTTTACAAGAACGAGAGAATTGTAGCTCATGATTTTCCTTGTCTTTGGTTGGTTAAAATTCAGAAAAGCGCAAGATGGAATGTAAAAAAAAGAAAAAAGTGAATCAAGGGAATTAGGGCGGTCTTTTAAAATGACAACATCGCGCTCAGAAAATAGCGATTTCGGTTCGGATAAAATATAAACAGCCCTGTTTAGCTGTCGCTTTGCAGGGCTGTAAAATGAGATTTAATGTTATCACTCATCGAAAGCCTTTTCATCCGGCAAAATCGATTTGTTGCGCTCCATCCAATTGTACACTGTGGGCAGCACAAGCAAGGTAAGCAGCGTGGCCGTAATCAAACCGCCGATAACCACCGTGGCTAGCGGGCGCTGTACTTCCGACCCGGGGCCGGTGTTGAAAGCCATGGGAATAAAGCCCAGACTGGCCACCAGCGCGGTCATCAGTACCGGGCGCAGGCGGTCGGCAGCGCCTTTTAGAACGGCCTGACGCAGCGGTTCGCCCTGCATACGCAGCTCGTTAAGATGGGCTACCAACACGATACCGTTCAACACCGCCACGCCAAACAAAGCCACAAAGCCGATACTGGCCGAAACCGAAAGATACAGTCCGCGGAAAAAGAGCAAAAAGATACCGCCGGACAGGGCAAAGGGCAGATTGGCAAAAATAAGCACGGCAAAACGCAACTGGCCGAACATCAGATAGAGCAGGCCCAGAATAATTAACAGGGAAAGGGGCACAACAATCATCAAATGGTTCATGGCCCGCTGCTGATTTTCGAAAGCGCCGCCGTATTGCAGAAAATAGCCGCCGGGGATATTGACCTTGTCGTCAATGGCCTTTTGCAACTGCGCCACATAGGTTCCGATATCCATCCCGGCCAGATTGATACCTACGATGACCCGCCGCCAGCCGTTTTCACGGGCAATTTCGCGCGGGCCTTCCTGAGCGACAATTTTGGCCACCCGTTTTAAAGGAATGAAACCGCCGGTAGGCAGATACACGGGTACCTGCATTACCTTTTCAAAAGTGTTGCGGATATCTTCCGGAAAACGCACGGTAATATCGAAACGGCGCTGGCCTTCGAACACCTGGCTGGCTACCTGCCCGCCAATGCCCACTTCAATCACCCGCTGCACATCATCAACGTTCAAACCGTAAGCCGCCGCGGCGTCACGGTCAATTTCAACCGTAAGATAGGGCTGACCCGTCGTTTGTTCCAGATAGAAATTGTCGGTTCCGGGTAAATTTTGCACCACCCGCAAAATATCTCCGCCAATACGGTTCAGCGTTTCCAGGTCTTCGCCGAATACCTTTACGGCTACATCGGACTTAACTCCGCTGGTCAATTCGTCCACCCGCATGGCGATGGGCTGAGTGAAGTTGTAAGCCAGTCCCGGCTCGGTTTCCAATAGCGGACGGATTTCATCGATGATCATTTCTTTGGTTATGCCCGGGCGCCATTCATCCGGCTGTTTAAGCACCACCCAGACGTCGGTCTGGTGCACGCCCATCCAATCATTAGCCAGGTCCGAGCGCCCGGTTTTGGGTACGACCGTCTGCACTTCGGGTATTTTCTTCATAATCTGGCCGGCCAGCCAGTTGGCGTTCTCCACCGATTCTTTTAACGTAACGCTGGGCATACGCACCTGTTCGATGAGGATGGCGCCCTCTTCCAGTTCCGGTAAGAATTCCGTTCCCAAAAAAGGCATCAATACAACGGAGGCGGTAAAGACCAGCAGAGCGACGCCCAATACAATCCATTTTTTTCCCAGACTTTTTTCCAGAAATCGCTCGTAGCGCGGACGCAGCCAGTCCATCAGATAGTTTTTACGTATTTTTACGCCTTTGCGAAACACCAGCACGGCCATGGCCGGTACATAAACCAGCGCCAGCAGCAGGGAACCGAACACAGCGGCGGCAACGGTTATGGCCATCGGACGGTAGAGGATGCCTTCCATGCCTTTAAAGGTCATGATAGGCACATAAACCATAAGAATGATAAGCACGCCGAAAAAGATGGGGCGGGCGACCTCATGCGCCGCTTCACGCACAATATGCATGGCCGAGGCTTTGCGGTGGGTTTGCATCTTGTGAACGATATTCTCCACCATTACTACCGAGCCGTCCACCACCATACCAAAGTCGATAGCGCCCAAACTCATCAAATTGGCCGCCAGGCCGAACTCGCGCATACCGATAAAGGCAAAGAGCATGGAAAAGGGTATCACCGAAGCTACGATAAGCGCGCCGCGTATTTCGCCTAACAAAAAGAGCAGCACGGCAATGACGAAAAAACCGCCTTCCAGAAGATTGGTGATCACCGTGCCGGTCGTGCGGTCAACCAGATCGGACTGGTCGTAAAATTTTTCGATGCGCACACCTTTCGGTAAGCCTTTGTTGATTTCCTCGACGCGGTCTTTAATGGCCTGAATTACCTTGCGGCTGTTCCCGCCGCGCAGCATCATCACGATGCCGGTTACCACTTCTCCTTTCCCGTCCTGCGTCACCGCGCCCTGACGAAGCTGCCGGCCGATTTTCACCGTGGCCACATCGCGGATAAAGATAGGGCGCTGCTGTAGTTCGGTTACAATAATATTTTCGATGTCATCGCTGTTGCGAATTTGTCCGAAACCACGGATAATGTACTGCTCGCGATTGTGTTCCAGATAGTTGCCGCCGGAGACGCTGTTATTGTTGGCCAACGCTTCCATGATATCTTTCAACCCGATGCCGAAAGAACGCATTTTTCCGGGCATGACCACCACTTCGTACTGCTTTACGTATCCGCCAAATGCGGTAATTTCCGTCACGCCTTTCACCGTTTTAAGCTGCGGGGCAATCAGCCAGTCCTGAATAGTACGCAGCTCCGTGAGGCTGTAACCCTCGCCGCGCACTACATATTGGTAAATCTCGCCCAAGGCCGTAGAAATAGGCCCTAACTGCGGAGCGGAAACGCCCTCCGGTAATTCATCCATAATGCTTTGCAGGCGCTGGGAAACCATTTGCCGGGCAAAATAGATGTCGGTGTCCTCTTCAAATTCGATGGTTACGGCCGAGAGACCGAACTGGGAAATGGAACGCACCTGCACCACGTCGGGCAGTCCGTTCATAGCCGTTTCGATGGGATAGCTGACCAGCTTTTCCACATCATATGGGGAATAGCGGCCGGCTTTGGTAATCACCAAAACCTGCACCGGCGTCACATCCGGCAGAGAATTGATGGGAATGTCGTTCAAGGCCTGAAAACCGGCGAAGGACATCAATAATACCAGGGAAAGGGCAACCACCTTTTGGCGTAAGCTAAAATCAATAATTTTTTGTAAAATCATTTTTTAATCCTGAACAGCTTTTGATGTTAAAATTATGCACTTATTCGGCAAACTCTTCGAATTTACCCAGCGCTTTCAGACTGAAGACCTGCGTAACCGCCACCTGCTCGCCGGGCTTTAAACCGGACTCCAGAATAGCCGCGTCACTGGTGATTTTGCGGATACGGATAAATCGCTTTTCATAAGCATTTTGTCCGATTTTCACAAAAACCGTCGGCCGGTCGCCTTCGTACTCGACGGCGGCAAGCGGAACCGAAACCACCGGCTCGGCCGTTTTTACCTTGACGTGCAAGCGAACATTCTGCCCGGGCTTGGGCCATTGCTGCGGCGTTAGGGCAATAATGTTTACGGTAATGGATTTGTTAATCGGGTCAAGCGCCGGGTTTATGGAACGGATGGTCGATTCCAATTTGCGGTTGGGGTAATCCTTTAAGGTGATGATCACCGAGTCGCCGGGTTGAATAACCGTGCCTTCTTCGGGAGAAGCATAACCTTTGATCATTATTTTCTCCAGATCGATGATGGTCATCATTTCCTCATACTCGTTAACCGCCTGACCAAGCTTGATGTAATGCTGAGTAACCACTCCGGAAATCGGAGCATAGATACGCAAACGCGGCTGGTCGGTACGGCCGGTGTCCCAGGCGTCAATTTGCTTTTGCCGAACGCCGATAGCCAGCAAACGGGCATGGGCGGCTTTAGCGCCGGCTACGGCGCGGGAATAATCGGCCTGTGCTTTATCCAAAGCGCGCTGCGGACTGATCTTCTTTTTAACCAGCAATTCGATCCGTTTTAACTGGCTGTGTTGGTACTTCTCCTCCGCCTTGGCTTTTAGGTAATCCGAGGCCAGATTGGCAAACTCCAGACTTTCCAACTCGATCAAAAGTTGATTTTTTTTGACCGCATCGCCCTCCTGAACAAATACGTTGGCGATGCGCCCGCTGATCGGGGCGCTGATCACCGAAATGCGATCCGGTGCGGCAAAGGCCAAACCGGGCAGAGAAAGCTGATAGGAAAAGGCGTCGGTTTTAATCGTTACCGTTTTGATGTTGAGCTCTCCGGCCTGTTTATCCGTTAAACGGATAATTTGCGCTTTGGGAGACGCCGCTTCGGAACGCAGGGAAGGGGGCAGCGCCTCACCGTCTGCGGCGGGCTTTTTCGTTTGCGGTTCGGAACAAGCAGCCAGCAACAGGCTGAGACCGAAAACCGATACTTTTAAAATAGAGAATGAAAACCTCATGAAAACTCCGTTGGTTTAAATGTGTTTATTTCAAATCCGGGCAGGATAAATCCTCATTATTGAATACCAAATCCGTTTGCAGGAATTTTTCCAATTCGATAATGCGCAAATAGTATTCGCGTAGGGCGTCAAAATAGCGTTTTTCCGTGCCCAGGTATGTTCTTTGTGCTTCCAGCAAAGTAAGCAGGTCAACTTCACCCGCGGCATAGCCGTCCATGGTTAAATCGCGCAGGCGGGCCGCCTTGACGCGCACCCTTTCGTGAAAACGTTCGATGGTGCGCTTGCTCTTTTCATAGCTGTGCCAGGCAATTTCCACCTGCCGTTTCATTTCCAGAAAAACATCCCTCTGCTGCCATTCAACCGAACGCCGGTAGGCTTTGGCTTCCTGAATATGGCTGCGCTGATTGAAGGGGAACCATAAGGGAATGCTGACGCCGACTTCGTAACCGTAAAAATCATAACCGCTGCCAAAATCCTCGATATAATAATTGAGGTTGAAATTGGGCAGAAAAGAGCTCCAGGCTTCTTTTACAGCCGAAGAGGCCGACTCCAATTTATAGTTGTAACTAACGTATTCCGGCTGGATTTCAAGCGTGTGCAGGGCTTTTTCCTGATCAACGGCAATATCCACATATCGCAGTGTATCGGGAAATTGGATATCATATCTTTGTTTCTCGGGATCCAGGCCGATAACCCTGAACAGATTGTATCGGGCCACATGCATCTGTCGGTTTGCTTCGTCCAGGTCGTTTTGAGACTCGGCTTTCTGTATATCGGCTTTCATCAGTTCCAGTTCGGATGCTTCGCCGGCTTCCAATCTTAGCAGAGCCGAATTGTAAAGGCGATTGGCCAATTTTAACTGCTCTTTCCGTAAATGGACGATTTCCAGCGTATAAATCAAGTCGGTATAAAGACTCTTGATGTCGGCTTTTAAATACAAACATGCCGCTCTGAGTCGTTGGTGTAACATATCTTCTTCTTCACTGATTTTGCTCATACGGTAATAGGTCGTCAGCGGAAAATCGACCGATTGAGATACAGTCCAGCGTTTTTCTGCATAACCGGGATTAGAGTCGTTATTTATTCCTTCCTGCATATAACTGAGCTGGGGGTCGGGCAAACCGATACCGCGGAAGAGCTGGGCATGTTTCTGCTCAATTTGCTGGCGCAGCATATTGATGTTGGGATTGTGCTCACGGGCTATTTCGATGGCCTGTTTGAGGGAAAGCTGTGTAAATACCGAATCCTCCTGAGCAAACAACGCCTGCATCGTAAAAATAAAAAGGAAACTAATAAATGGTTTCATCATTACATCCTGCTCCCGACTTAAGATTGTATTGAATGGAAGTTGATATTAATCGAAAATAATTATTAGATAATATATTTTTAAATAAGATACAGAGATCTAGAAAATAAGCCAAATATATATAATTGCAAACGAAAGAGTTTTCTTACCCGATTGGAATTTTTCTAATGCTTTCCGCCTTTTTTGGCGCCGCGGTGTCGTTCGCCTTTTTGCCCCTGCTTATCCATCGAACCGCTTTGATGGTCAGCATCTTTCATCATTTTTTGCCGATTTTTATTTTGCGTTTCTTCCGACTGGATATAATCGTTTATACCGTCGCCGTCCAGATCGACAAATTTGTGTTTTTTTCCCTTGGCCTTGCCTTTTCCCTTCATGAGCTTATGCCAGTCCGGATCCAGGCCGTTGGGAATACCGTCGCCGTCGTGATCGGGCGCATTATCGTTATAGCCGTCGCCGTCTTCGTCCACAAAATGCATACGGTGATGTTGGGATGCTTCCTGTCTTGGTTTTGTTGTGGTGGTATCTTGTGCGTAAATCGTGGTGGCAACCAGCAAAATAAGCAAATTTAAAATATATTTTTTCATTAATAAATCTTTCATTTAATTCGTCTGTTACGTATTTTGATCAAAAAATGTACCAAACAGATGTAGCCCGTGTTTTCAGGGTTAAGAGTACTTGTTTTATTGGTTTTTCGACCTCTCGGTCGAGTATAAAACGAATTTGGTCGAATGCATAGTTTAATCGAAACTTATTGATTTTTTAAAGAAAATCAAAGTGTAAAAAATTAATTCACTATCGTCCCCGATTTCAATAAAAGAGCGACTACATCCGAAATCCTGAATCGATTTTAGGATATAAAGGGAAACGTTGTAAGTTTATAAATAATTTAGAAATAATTGATGCTCTCGGGGACAACAGAACCTCAATAGTAACATCTCTGCATATCGTCACAGGTATTAAAAATTAAAGGTGTTAGAAATGAAGACGTTCAGTCAGGTACTAAGCTACATTTTACCGGTTATGTATTTATTGGTAATCTATTTGTACTACACTATCTTTTCCGGAAAAACAAAAAGTTTGCTAAATAAGACCACACCAATCCTGATCGGTCTTCTGCTTATCCATGCCATCGAATTGAGCACCCGCCATATTGCCCTGAAGACCATGCCGTTATCCACGGCACATGATGCGTTTTCGTTTCTGGCATTTTCTATCCTTTTTGTTTATATGATTATCGAAATGAGCCTCAATAATCGCGGCTCCGGTATTTTTATTCTCTCATTCGCCTTCCTGCTTGAATTACTTTCTTCATTTAACCTTACCTGGGTGGCGGAGACAAGCGAGCTTCTTAAAAATCCGACATTTGCGATTCATGCCTCTCTTTCTATAATGGGTTATACGGCGCTGTCTCTTTCGGCCATCTATTCCTTGATGTATGTTATTCAAAAAAGAAATTTAAAAAAACATCGGCTTGGTCTCCTCTTCAGTCAATTGCCGGCTTTAACTTATCTTGAAAAAATGAGCACTCGATCTGTTGTTATAGGGATCGTTTTGCTGGGCATAGGGATCATATTAGGCCACTGGCAGGCCCATGAGCTTTTGGGAACATTCTGGCCGAAAGATATTAAAGTGATTGTTACCGATGCAGTTTGGATTTTATATTTTTTGAGTTATGTATTAGCCCGTACGTTTAAATGGCCCGGTAAATGGATGGCCTGTTTGTCGGTTTTTGCCTTTTTAATCTTAATTTTCGGTGGTGTGCTACTCATGTATGTTTTACAATCATTTCATAAGTTTAATTGAATATGCAGACAAATTCAGAAATTAAAATACCGATTGCCTCAATTGGAATATCACATAAAACAGCCGGGGTTGAAATACGCGACCGGGTTGCTCTTAATGCAGAGGAACAGAAGTTTACAGCCGGCGAAATAATGCGCCTTTTCAATGTTGACGGCTGTTTAATTATTTCTACCTGTAATCGAACCGAGGTTTATGTAAGTGGGGAAAAATCCGAAGACCGGATGCCCGAGATTTGTATCTGGTTGAATGAATATAAAAAATGTTCTTATTTCACAGACGCTAAAATAACTTATCGCTTAAACGGTTCAAAGGCGGTGCGCCATTTTTTTGAAGTGGTTTCGGGGCTTGATTCACAAATCATCGGCGAACCGCAGATCACCGGGCAGGTGAAAGATAGTTACAATCTGGCGCATGACTCTTCAATGACGGATACAATTCTGAATAAACTATTTAATTTTGGATTGCAGGCCGAAAAGAAAGTACGCAGCGAAACCTTTTTAAGTGACGGAGCGGTTTCGGTCAGTTTTGCCGGTGTGGAACTGGCGCGAAAGATATTTAATAATCTAAATGATAAAACCGTTTTGCTAATCGGTGCAGGCGAAACAGCCGAATTGGCAGCTATCCATTTTTTGGAAAAAGGTGTTAAAGAATTATACATCGCCAACAGAACCTATGAAAATGCAAAAAAACTTGCCTCCAAATTGGGCGGCAGGGCATTCGGTTTGCAGGAACTGCCCGCTGCCTTAACGGAAGCAGATATCGTTATATCCGCCACTTCCAGCAACAACCACGTTGTTACCAGAGATATAATGCTGCCTGTTTTTAAGGAACGCTATGATAAACCTATGTTTCTAATAGACCTTGCCATTCCCCGGGATATTGACCCGGCTGTCGATAAAATTGAAGGTGTGTATCTGTACAATCTGGACAATTTGCAGGAAATCGTCCAGATGAATCTGGACAAGCGCAAGCAGGAAATCCCCAAAGCCTCTAAAATTATCGATGAATATGTTCATGATTTTCAAAAATGGATATCCTCGCACTCCGTCTCATTTATCATTAAACGGTTAAAAGCTCATTTTGACAGGTTGCGCATTAAGGAATTGGATAGATTGAGGAAACGTTTGCCGGTTAACGGTTTTGAAGAGATCGACTATCTTACGCAGAGCATCATGAATAAGTTGATGCATCAGCATATCAAAGCATTAAAAAAGATCGTAAACAATCCGGAACTGTATCAGCAGCAAGTTGAATTCATTTTGGACCTGTACGAATTGGAAGATGAATAATGGATAAAATTATTGTCGGAACCAGAGGAAGCAAATTGGCCTTATGGCAGGCTGAATATGTGGAACGCATGTTAACGGCGGCCAATCCGAATGTGCATATTGAACGCAAGATTATCAAAACCGAAGGCGACCGCGATCAGAAAACATCGTTAACCCGCATAGGCGGACAGGGCGTATTTACCAAGACCATAGAGGAAGCATTACTGAACGGAAGTATTGATATTGCCGTTCACAGTCTGAAAGACCTGCCTTCACAAATGGCTGACGGATTAGCGCTGGCTGCCGTACCTGAACGCGCTGAGGTGGAAGATGTTCTGGTAACAAAAGACGGTAGTGCTTTTGCGAATTTGCCTGAAGGGGCTACTGTTGCCACAGGAAGCATCCGGCGCAGATCGCAATTATTGAGTTTAAGACCGGATATTGCAATAACCGATTTACGGGGTAATATCGATACGCGGCTGAAAAAACTGTACAATGAAAATTTAGACGCGATCGTAATGGCCAAAGCGGCGCTGGTACGGTTAGGACTAACTAACGTTTTGTATTATACCTTCAGTCTGGATGAAATGATTCCCGCGGTAGGACAGGCGGCAATTGGAATACAAATTCGCAAGGATGATAAACGAATTGCGCACTTCGTCGAAATCCTAAACGATGCCGAAACTTTCCACGCAGTTACTGCCGAGCGGGCATTCCTGCGCGAACTGGACAGCGGCTGCCAGTTTCCGGTGGGCGCATACGGATCGATCCGGCAAAATAGACTGCATTTAAAAGGATTTGTCGGTAGTGAAGATGGCCGTACAATCTTAACGGACGAGATGGAAGCGGATACTGCGGATGCGGAAGCCATGGGTCGGGAACTGGCCGGGCGGTTCATAGCACGCGGAGCCCGGAAGATATTAAACCAGCAATGATAAGCGAATGCTCAAAAACAAAACCATAGTAATAACACGCGGTGTGCATCAGGCAAAAGATTTAATCGAAAAAATTAAGATGTTGGGCGGGCAGGCGTTGGCTTTTCCAACTATCAAAATCACCGGACCGGATGAGTGGATACATTGCGATAAAGCATTACATGAAATAGCCGCTTATGAGTGGATAATATTTTCCAGTGCCAACAGCGTACATTATTTTATGCAACGGGTTAATGGTGCGGGAGTTAAACTTCAGTCGAAGGTAGCTGTTGTGGGTAAACGAACCGCTGCAGAAGCGCAAAAACACGGTCTCAAAGTCCAATTAACGCCGCAGCGTTTTACGGCAAAGGAATTGTTGAAAATATTTGAAGAAGAAAAACCGAAAGGGAAACGGATTTTACTGCCTGCTTCGAATATTGCACGTGATGAACTGTACGAAGGGCTTATGCAACTGGGCGCCCGGGTAAATCGGATTGTTTGTTATAAAACAATACCCAATACCGATGTCAACGTCAAAGAGATGCGTTTAAAAATTATGAACAACGAAATAGATTGCCTGACATTCTTCAGCCCGTCGGCCTTTCATTTTTTTATGGACCTCTTGGGTGTAAATATCACGGCAGAGATTAAGAAAAAAAATGTTGTCCTTGCCGCGATAGGACCCACTACAACTTTGGCTATCGAAAAATATAATTTATCTGCGGATATTCAACCGAATGTGAGCACGGAAGACGCTTTGGTCAAAGCGTTAACGGATTATTTTAACAGGCAACCTGAGTAAAAAGGACAGTACATGAGCGGACAAGATTATTTATATATAAACGCTATACGTAAAAAGAAAATTGAACGCACACCTATCTGGATCATGCGTCAGGCCGGTCGATATTTACCGGAATACCAGGCGGTGCGCGATAAATACGATTTTATCACGGTGTGCAAAACACCCGAGCTGGCCACGGAGGTCACTTTGCAACCCATCCGCCGCTTCGGTTTTGACGCCGCTATTCTGTTTTCCGATATACTGGTTATCCCCGAGGCTTTGGGGCAAAAACTGGAATTTATGGAAAATCATGGTCCGAAACTTTCACCGCAGATTCTCAACGAAAAAGACGTAAACCGGCTATCGATAGAGGGACTGGAAGAAAAGCTCAGCTATGTGGCCGATGCGGTGCGCCTGATCCGTTCCGGATTAGATAATCGTACACCGTTGATAGGCTTCAGCGGTTCGCCGTTTACCCTGGCTACGTACATGATAGAAGGCAAACCCACCCGCAATTTCAAACACATAAAGACCATGATGTATAAAGAGCCGCAGCGTTTAATCCGGTTACTGCAACTGCTAACCGAAGCGGTAAGCCGCTATCTGCTTATGCAAATCAACGCCGGTGCGCAAGCGATACAAATTTTTGATACCTGGGGCGGAATTCTGCCACCACATCTTTACAACCAATATTCCGGACGGTTTATGAAGCAAATTGTAGAGCGGTTAAAAATAAGTTCCGTTCCGATAACCTTGTTCAGTAAAGGCGGCATCGAGCTTTTGTGGCAGTTGAAAGACAGCAACGCAGATATGCTGGGTGTGGACTGGATGACTGATCTGGCCGATGCCCGTCAGACCGTCGGCGGTTTTGCCGCCCTGCAGGGCAATTTAGACCCAACCGTGCTGTATGGGAGCAAAGAAATCATCAAAAAAGAAGTGGAAAATATTTTACAGGTGTTTGGCCGGCAAAGCGGTCATGTTTTTAATCTGGGGCACGGTATTTTACCGGATATCCCTGTAGATAATGTACAATTTTTAGTGGACACCGTGCGTGAGATGAGCACAAAAATACATTCTTAATCCCTTAAAGTGAGAATACAGATGAAGATTCCCGTTGATATAGAATTATTAAAAAAATATGACCGTCCCGGTCCGCGATATACCAGTTATCCTACGGCGCCGTATTTTCATGAAGAAATCGGCACGGAAACCTTTTTAAAGCACATCAGGCAGGATGATAAAGCCGGCGGCACACAACCTTTATCGCTATATTTTCATCTGCCGTTTTGCGATACCTTGTGCTATTTTTGCGGCTGTAATATGATGGTTACGCGCAACCGGCAAAAAATAGAAAACTACATCGACTATCTGGAAAAGGAAATTCAGCTACTGCGTCCGCATATAAACTCCGCACGTAAGGTAGCCCAGCTGCATTGGGGTGGGGGAACTCCCACCCACCTTTCGCCGGAACAGATCAAACGACTGGGAGAAATCATACATCACTATTTTGATTTTACCGACAATGCTGAAGTAAGTGTGGAGCTGGATCCCCGTGAACTGACCCGCCGGCACATGGAAGCACTGGCTGATGTCGGGTTTAATCGCTGCAGTATGGGCGTGCAGGATTTTAATCCGCAGGTGCAAAAGGCCGTCAACCGAATCCAGCCGGAAAACATTACCCGACAGGTTGTACTTTGGGCAAGAGAACTGGGTTTCAACAGTGTAAACATAGATCTGATGTATGGGCTGCCCTTTCAAAAATCCACTACTTTTTCGCAAACCATCGATACGATATTGGATATCGATCCCAACCGTTTGGCGGTTTTTAATTATGCGCACCTGCCCGAAATGATAAAACATCAGCGGCTTATTAAAAATGAATGGTTACCCACAGCGGAAGAAAAATTACAGCTTCTTAAACTAAGCATCGAAAAACTCACCGGCGCCGGTTACGAGTACATCGGTATGGATCATTTTGCCAAACCGGATGACGAGCTGACGCTGGCTATGAAACAGGGAACGTTGTACAGAAATTTTCAGGGATACTCCACACATTCGGGGCTGAATCTTTTTGCGCTTGGCATATCGAGCATTAGTATGCTGTCGGATTTGTATGTGCAGAACTATAAAAAATTGGATGACTACTATCAGGCAATTGATGAAGGTCGTTTACCGGTGGTGCGCGGTGTGCAGTTAAATGAAGATGACCGTTTGCGCCGTGAAGTGATAACCGAATTGATGTGCAATTTTCGCCTGGAAAAAAAGAAAATCGAAGAAAAATACAGCATAAGTTTTGACGAGTATTTCGCTTATGCACTCAGCCAACTGGAAAGCTTTCAGGATGACGGTCTGATCGTTCTGCATGCTGAGCGTCTGACTGTTACCACACCGGGGCGTTTGCTTATTCGTAATATTGCCATGAATTTTGACGCCTATTTACAAAAGAAAGAAAACAATAAGCCACAGTTTTCCCGAACCGTTTAAATATAAAGTGAAACCAGAAGCTGTCCTTGGGGCAGTTGCATAATAAACCAAACCGTAATTTCCCGCAACCGTTTGAACGCATGGCAGGGGAAGATCAGAATAATATGAAAATAGCTGTTTTGTTGGCAAATATGGGCGGTCCGGATTCTTTGCAGTCTGTGGAAGAGTATCTGTTCAATATCTTCAGAGACCCGGATATGATCGATATACCGTTGCGTGGCAAACTACGCGATCGGTTTGCCCGGTGGCTGGCCCGAAAAAGGGCGCCGGAAAGCAGGAAAATCTATAACCAGATCGGTGGAAAGTCTCCCCTGGTGCAGATAAGCCGTCATCAGGCGGAAATCCTTGAAAAAAATCTGAACGCTGAACAGAAAGCAAACTTCAAAGTGTTTCCGGCCATGCGCTACTGGCATCCTTTTTTGCATGAGGTCTGGCAAACAATTACACAGAATGACTTTCGTCAAGTGATTATCCTCTCCATGTATCCGTTTTATTCTTCCACTACAAGCGGTTCGATTATACAAATGGTGGAACGCTTAAAACAGCGCATGGATTTCGATGAACGGGAGATCATTGTCATAGATCGCTTTGGGAATCATCCGGCATTTATTGATGTAATGGTTGGGCAGATAAAGCGTGCTTTATCGGAACATCCGAAGACGCATTTCGAAGATCTTCTTTTAAGTGCACACAGCATTCCCATGCGCCGGATTAAAAACGGCGACCCATACCAGAAAGAGATTGAACAGGCCGTAAGTGCCATACGTCGCGCACTTCCTGATCATATTCGTGTGCACCATTCCTATCAAAGCAAAATCGGACCGGTAAAATGGCTCGAACCGGCTACCAGCGATAAAATAGATGAGCTGGCTCATGCGGGAGTAAAAAATCTGCTGCTCTATCCATTGGGGTTTGTGGCGGATAACAGCGAAACCGTCTATGAAATGGACATTCTTTATAAAACAGTGGCGTTGGAAAAAGGAATCGAACAATTTCATCGAATCGAATCACCCAATATAAATGGAGCTTTTATTAACGTGCTTAAGGATATCATTCTGGAGAAACTTAATGGCCGATAAAACAAAAATAGCGGTGATTGGTGCAGGAATTTCCGGTCTTAGTACAGCCTACTGGCTGGATAAAGCGGGATATGAAGTAACGGTTTTCGAAAAATCCGCACGGACAGGCGGCTCAATCATTACCGAAAAAACGGACGGTTTCCTGATCGATCTGGGGCCGAACAGCACGCTGGAAACTTCCGAAACGCTGAAAAACTTAGTGCACGATTTGGGTCTTGAGGAGCAAAAGGTTTATGGTAACGAAGCATCGAACAACCGCTATGTGGTTAGGGGAGGGCAACTGCATCCCATCCCCATGTCGCCGGGTAAATTTTTAAAGACAAAACTGTTTTCGGCCAAAGCCAAGATGCGCTTGCTTAAAGAGCCTTTTATTAAACCCACAGACGGTACAGACCTATCTCTGGCGGACTTTGTACGCTACCGACTGGGGCAGGAATTTTTAGATTATGCCATTAATCCTTTTGTGGCCGGTGTGTATGCGGGCGACCCTGCCAGGCTTAGCACAGCGGCTGCTTTTCCTAAGCTGTATGCACTGGAACAAAACTATGGCAGCTTTATCAAGGGAACCATTAAAGGTGCCCGGGAGCGTAAAAAACGCAAAGAGGTGGCCAAAGACCGAGCCAAATTGTTTTCTTTTGTAAACGGAATGCAAACATTTACCGATGCACTGGCCAAACAACTCCAGGGTAAATTACGCCTGCAAACCGAAATCAAAAGTTTGATCAAACGAGATAGCGGGTTTCTACTCGGATTATCCCAGGGGGAACAATCCGGGACTTTAATCTTTGATCAGGTTGTTCTGTCCGTTCCAACATACGCTTTGGCCGGATTGCTGGAAAACCTGCAACCCGAGACCGTGCCGAAATTGAAAAATATTTACTATCCGCCTGTGACCGTCGTTTTTATGGGCTTTAAAGAAAAGGATGTGCAACGCGAACTGGACGGATTCGGGTTTTTAATACCGGAAGTGGAAAACCGCCAGATTCTCGGTTCCATTTGGAGCTCTACTATTTTTCCAAACAGGGCACCTGAGGGATATGTTGCCTTTACAACTTTCGTAGGAGGTGCCCGCCAACCGCAAAATGCAAATCTGGATGATGAAAATATTACAGATCTCGTTCTTCGGGATCTGGATGACCTGGTAGGTTTGAGCGGCTCACCGGTATTGGTGAAAATTAAGCGCTGGAAACGGGCTATTCCGCAATATGCGGTAGGATACACCAAAATTCAACACATGTTTAACCAGCTGGAAAAGAAAATGCCAGGCCTGTATTTTGCCGGTAACTTCAGAAGGGGGATTAGCGTGGGCGACAGCGTTCTGTGCGCCCGTGAAACCGTGGATGCAATAGTTCAATCCAAAGAATAAAAAGCACTTAATACATTTTAAGGAAGGATCGTCATGTTTACACCATATTATCGACCCCGCAGACTTCGCCGCAATGAAAATATTCGGCGTATGGTTCGTGAAACGAATTTGTCCGTAAACGATTTAATTTATCCTCTCTTCGTTGTGGAAGGTTCAGATGTCCGAAAACCCATCAGTTCGATGCCGGGCAATTATCAGTTGTCCATCGATCTGCTGGTTAAGGAAGCAAGGGAAGTACAAAAATTGGGTATCCCCGCCATTATTCTTTTCGGAATACCTGCGGAAAAAGACGCCCTGGGCAGCGATGCCACTAAAAATGAAGGTATTATTCAGAGGGCGGTTAAAGCGTTAAAAGACGCCGTCCCCCAATTATACGTGATAACCGATGTCTGTTTTTGCGAATATACCGATCACGGACATTGCGGAGCAGTGGTGGAAGGTGATGTGGATAACGATGCCACCCTTGAAATGCTGGGCGAGCAGGTGATCACCCATGCCAAAGCCGGTGCCGATATGGTAGCGCCTTCCGGAATGATGGACGGGATGGTGGGTGCCATACGCGAAGCGTTGGATGATAACGGTTTTGAGAAAATACCTGTCATGAGTTATGCTGCAAAATATTCTTCCGCCTTTTACGGGCCTTTCCGTGAGGCCGCCGAATCCGCCCCGCAGTTTGGAGACAGGCGTACTTATCAGATGGACCCGGCGAATGCCCGGGAAGCCTTATATGAAGTGGAACTGGATATCGAAGAGGGCGCTGATATTATTATGGTAAAACCGGCATTGTCTTATTTGGATATTATCCGGCGGGTAAGGGAAATAACCGATCTGCCGGTTGCCGCGTATAATGTGAGCGGCGAGTTTTCCATGGTAAAAGCAGCAGCGCAATTGGGCTGGATAGATGAAAAAAAGGTAGCTATGGAAATTTTAACATCCATTAAACGAGCCGGGGCCGATTTAATCCTGACCTATTTTGCCAAAGATGCGGCCAAATGGCTGAACGAATAGGGCATTTCATCGGAAATTCAAAGGAGTTATATACAGATGATAAAAAGTGAACTGCTTTTTGAACGGGCAAAAAAAAGTATGCCGGGCGGCGTCAATTCGCCGGTGAGAGCGTTTCGTTCTGTAAACAGGAATCCTTTGTTTATTGAATTTGGCAAAGGATGCAAAATAACAGATGTGGACGGTAGGGAATACATTGATTTTGTGGGCTCATGGGGGCCGCTAATCCTTGGCCATGCGCATGAAGAAATATTGGAAACTGTTTGTGAAACAGCGGAAAGAGGCACCAGTTTTGGCGCCCCTACGGAATTGGAAATTAAACTGGCCGAAAAAATAATCGAAATGGTACCCTCGCTGGAAATGGTACGTATGGTTAATTCCGGTACGGAAGCGACTATGAGCGCCATCCGCCTGGCCCGGGGATATACAGGCCGGGATAAAATTATCAAATTTGAAGGCTGCTATCACGGGCACGGGGACAGCTTTTTAATCAAGGCCGGTTCCGGCGCGCTCACGTTGGGTGAGCCCAATAGCCCCGGCGTTCCGAAGGCAGTAGCTGCGGATACGCTTATTGCTCAGTTTAATGATCTGGATTCCGTGCAGCAGGTTTTTGCAGACCAGGGTAAGAACATTGCCGCGGTTATTGTAGAACCCATTGCAGGCAACATGGGGGTAATTCCGCCGCTGCCCGGTTTTCTGGAAGGATTAAGAACGCTTTGTACTCAATACGGCAGCCTGCTGATTTTTGATGAAGTGATGACCGGTTTCCGGGTACATCCCGGTGGTGCACAGGCTCTATATGGCATCACGCCGGATATAACGACATTGGGCAAAGTGATTGGCGGGGGCTTTCCGGCAGCAGCTTACGGCGGCAAAAAGGAAATAATGGAAAAAGTATCGCCGAGCGGCCCCGTATATCAGGCCGGAACATTATCCGGCAATCCGCTGGCTATGGCGGCCGGATTAAAAACGCTGGAAATTATTTCCCGCTCAGGTTTTTTTGAAGAATTAAATCAAAAAGCCGTTTCATTTTTTGAGGGCACAAAAAATTACATAAAAGAAAAAGACCTGCCCTTGTCGTTGAACTATGTTAATTCGATGGGGTGTTTTTTCTTTAAAGAAGGGAAAGTGGAAAATTATGCGCAGGCTGCCGCTTCCGATACGGACCGATTTGCCCGGTACTTTACCCGATTGTTGGAAGGCGGTGTTTACATAGCCCCGTCACAATTCGAAGCATTGTTCATCTCATCGGTTCATACAAAAAGTGATTTGGATGAGGCCTCTTCAGTAATGAAAACGGCTATGCAGGAAGTTTTTAAGCAATGAAGAATTATTAATATTTATATTTTTTGGGAAAAACGCATTTTTAGTATTGTCTTACCTGCTCGGTAAATAAAGGTATTGGGATAAACGGGCCTGTATGTTGTTTATCCCAATCCTGTATTCTTTTTTATTTTTAAAATTAAAATATCACTTGTCGATACTGTCTTTATAGTGCACATTTATTCATCCGTTGTGCTAATTATGCACAATACGCTTTATCCAAGAAATAAAAATGATTCTTAAAAGCAATTAAAATAAGATAATACTATCACCGGTAAACAATGAAATACCCAGGTTTTCCTTTTGATTAAAATTTAACGGTTATAGTAAGAGGCACGCTTTTTGCAAAACATGACCATTTTAGTCATATTCAACTAATAAAAAGTGGATATAAAATTTATGGTAAGAAAGGGAATTCATATAAATATATTCCGTTTTTTTTTAATCGTTCTCTACACTCTCTCTTTTAGCCTGATTTTATACAGTTTGATTAGTGGCTGGGAATTTTATACAACACCGATAATGGTTCGTCCCCATCATTCCGATTACAGTCTGTTAAAACCCGGCGGATTTTACGGTCACGGGTTCGGAATTGTCGGATCGGCGATGATGGTGCTGCTGCTGGTGTACTCGCTGCGCAAACGAATTGGCTTTATGCAAAAATGGGGCGCCGTACAGCAATGGCTTAATTTCCATATTTTTTTGGGTATTACCGGGCCTTTGCTGGTTATTTTACACAGCGCCTTTAAAGTGCAGGGCCTCATCGCCGTCAGTTTCTGGTCTATGATTGCCGTTGCATTGAGCGGTGTTCTGGGGCGTTTTTTGTACGTGCAAATTCCCCGCAATATCCACGGTAATGAATTGTCGCTGAAAGAGCTGGAAGACATGCATGACGATATGGCTTCCCGGCTAAAAAAACAATTTTTACTGGAATCCAAAGAAATTGACAGGATTGATGAGATTATCGGCGGAAAGGTTGCGGCCGCTGCTTCTTTGTGGGGCGCCCTGCGCTATGTTTTCGGGGGCAATATTCTTCGGGTTCTGCGTATTCGAAAACTGAAAAAAGTTTTAAGAGTTTATATGGATATTCCCGAAGATAAAATCAAAGAAGTGGTGAAGCTGGCCAAAGATAAAGCGGTATTGCGGCGACGTATAGCCTTTTGGCAGGCCATTCACAATCTGTTCCATTACTGGCATGTATTTCATAAACCGTTTGCCCTGGTTATGTACATCATTATGCTGGTACATGCGGGCGTCTCTGTCTGGTTGGGATACACCTGGATTTTTTAAAGGAAAACATGATAACATCTCGTTTTACATATATAATTTTTGTGTTTTTATTTTTGCGACCGTTGTGGGCGCAGCTTTCTCCCGGCGATCTGCACCGTTCGCATGCCGAGCTGGAAGGTATTGCCAACTGCACCCGCTGTCATGAACGCGGCAAAAAACTTTCTTCCGCTAAATGTTTGGATTGCCATCAACTTTTGGCGGCGCGTATGCGGGATGGCAAGGGACTGCACGCCCGTCCGGAATATAAACAGTGTGCCGATTGCCATGTGGAGCATTTGGGCCGCGATTACGATTTGATTTACTGGAAAGGCGGCAAGAAGGGTTTCGATCACAGTTTGACCGGTTATAAACTGGAAGGCAAGCATGCCAGCCTGGACTGTCGCGACTGCCACCGGTCCGACCATATCGCCGATGCGAAATCATTTCAAAAATACAAGAAAGATTTGAAGCGTACCTTTTTAGGGCTGGACAGACAATGCCTCAGTTGTCATCATGACGAGCACCGCGGGCAGCTGAAAGCGGATTGCCTGAGCTGCCATACAATGAGCGCCTGGAAACCGGCGGATAAATTCGATCATGATAAAACCCGTTTTCCTCTTACCGGTTTACACAAAACCACGAACTGCGCCAAATGTCACCCGCGGCAAAAGGACAACAAATTTAAAAATGATGATTCCTTTTTAACCTTTTCCAAACGAAAATTTTCCCGATGCAGCGATTGTCATTCTGATGTCCATAGGGGACGCTTCGGAAAAAACTGCCGCAGCTGTCATAACACCGGCGGCTGGCATAAGGGAGCGCTGGCCGGTTTTGATCATAACAAAACCGATTATCCGCTGTCCGGCAAACATCGCCAGTTGGTATGCTCGGACTGTCATACGCGCGGCCAGCCGTTGCGTATTGCCCGTTTTCAACGCTGCACGGACTGCCACCGCGATTATCACCTCGGGCGTTTTGCCCATCGTCCCCAAAAAGGCGCCTGTGAAGAATGCCACACCGTAGAGGGATTTTCACCCGCCAATTTCACCCTGGATCAACATCAAAAAACAAAATACCCGCTGAAGGGAGCGCATCAGGCTGTACCCTGTATTTTCTGCCATAAAAAAGTACAGCTTAAAAACGGCCGTCCGGCCAATCGTTTTTATTTTCCGTCGTTTCGTTGCACGGTTTGCCATAAAGATCCGCACCGCGGTGAAGTGGATGCGATTTTGAAACAAACCGCGGCCGGCGGCGGGCAGAGCGGATGTGCAAACTGCCATAATGTGGACAGCTGGTCGCAGATCGGGTTTGACCACAGCCGTACCGGTTTCCCTCTGCAAGGCCGGCACAGCGAAATCGGTTGTAAAAGCTGCCATCAGGCGGCCGGAACCCGGCAAATATCCTTTCACCGGCTGGAAAAAGACTGCGCTTCCTGCCACAAAGATACTCATGCCGGACAATT
>DRQG01000086.1 GCA_011369465.1 Caldithrix abyssi | reverse complement strand
TAAGAAAATATTGTAAGAAATAAAGGAACATTTATGAGCATCGCAGAACCCAACACCGAAAAACGCGCCCTGTGCGGCATTTGTCCCGCCGGCTGCTGGGTAAAGGTCAAATATGACGCCGGGGGACGCCTAAGCCAGGTCAAAGCGGATGACAGTTCCCATCTCGGTATGATTTGCACCCTGGGCGAGCATTCGGCGGATATCGTCTATTCGGAACACCGGCTGCGTTATCCCATGCGCCGTAAAGGGCCCAAAGGCAGCTACGACTTTGAACGCATTTCCTGGGATACGGCCTACGACATCATTGTGGACAACCTGCAAAAAATAAAAAAAGAATCCGGGCCGGAGGCTACGGCCGTGTACACCGGGCGCGGCAGCTTTGAACTGGCCATGTGCGATGTGTTTCAACCCAAAGGCGTGGCCGTGTCTTCCGCTTCCAGCGTTCTGTTTCCATTCGGCTCACCCAATACGCTGGGCGTGGGCGCGCTATGTTACGTATCCTTTGCCATGATCGCTCCGCATGTAACCATGGGCGGCATGCTGATCAATATGTTTTCCGATATCGAACGCGCCGAATTGATTGTGGTATGGGGCGCCAATCCGGCCACCGATTCGCCCCCGTTGGACTTCCAGCGCATTGTTGCCGCTCAAAAACGAGGCGCGCAGGTGGTGGTGATCGATCCGCGGCGCACCAAGACGGCCAAAGTAACCGATGCGCAATGGATTCCCGTTCGTCCGGGCACCGACGGCGCGCTGGCGTTGGGCCTGTGTAATGTTCTGATTGAAGAAGAATTGTACGACGAAAGCTTTGCTCGTGACTGGACGCTGGGTTTTGACGATTTTACCCGGCACGTGCAGCACTATCGTCCGGAAGTGGTGGAGCGTATCACCGGTGTTCCGGCGCAGACCGTGCAGGAATTAGCCCGGCGTATCGCCGCAGCTAACGGAGCGGCGCCCGTGATGTACAGCGGTCTGGAATACAGCAACAGCGGTGTGCAGGCCATCCGGGCCACTATGGCCCTTTGGGCGCTGGCCGGTCAGTTGGATGTGCCCGGCGGCCGCTGCTTCAATATGCGCGACAATACGTTCCCCATCAACCGCGAAGGGCTAATCCCCAATCCCAACGAGGCCAAAGCGCTGGGCCGCGACCGTTTTCCCGTGTATAGCGCTTACCGCGGCGAGTCGCACGCCATTGCTCTTCCGGAGGCCGTGCTGAACGGCGATCCCTACCGCATCCGCAGTCTGATCATTTTGGGCGGATCGATCATCACCGCCTGGCCGCAACCGGACATCTGGCGTAAAACGCTCAAGACACTGGATTTTCTGGTCACCATCGACCGCCAGCTTACCGCCGATTCCGCCTATGCCGACATTGTTCTGCCGGCTACCACCATGTACGAAATCGAATCCTATATGACCTACGGTTCCATGTTCCGCATCCGCGAAAAGGTGATTGAACCGGTGGGCGAAGCGCGCAATGATTTCTTTATTATGGCCGAACTGGCCAAACGTTTGGGCTACGGCCACCTCTATCCGCAAAACGAGGATGAATTGCTGCGCTATGTGCTTAAAGGCTCCGGTTTTACTCCGGAAGAAGTGCGCGCCAAAGGAGGACTGGTGCAAAAGCCTACCTCTATTTTGGAATACAAAAAATGGGAGAAAGGGCTGCTGCGCTCCGACGGCCAAAAAGGTTTTGATACGCCCAGCGGCAAGTTTGAGCTGGCCTCTCAGTTTCTGGCCGAACACGGTTACGATCCCTTGCCGGTTTATACCGAACCGACCGAAGGGCCGCTGTCCCGACCGGATTTGGCCAAAGAGTTTCCTCTGGTATTCAACTCCGGCTCGCGGGTAACCACCGATTTCCGCTCCCAACATCACGGCATTCCCGCCTTGAACAAACGCCGCCGGGAACCGCAGGTTACCATGAACAGCGCCGACGCCGGGGAACGCGGCATTAAAAGCGGCGATTGGGTGCGTATCAGCACACGGCGCGGGTCGGTGGTTATGCGCGCCTATGTAACCGACGATATCGTTGCCGGATCGATCGACGCGGATATGGGCGGCGGCGGGCCGGTGGGGCCGCAAGCCTGGCAAAAATGCAACATCAACGATGTAACGGATTTGCAGAATTACGATCCCATCTCCGGGTTTCCGGTTTATAAAACTCTGCTTTGCCAGGTCAGTAAAGTGGAAAGCGGAAAAGACGGCACGGTTCTCGATTCCGGCGAGGCTTCGGGCACAATTGCGGCAGATAACGGCAACGGCCGCGCCGCCCAACCGGAATTTAAACGGATTTATCTGGATCACAACGCCACCACGCCCATCGATCCGGAAGTTAAAAAAGTCATGCGTGAATATCTGGATGCCGGTCAGGGTAATCCTTCGGCCATCTATCACGAAGGCAAGGAAAGCCGCTTTGCCGTAGAAGCCGCCCGGCGCAGCGTGGCCCGGCTGCTCAACTGTACGGCGCGGCGCATCGTATTTACCGGCGGCGGCTCGGAAGCCAACAATCTGGCCATCAAAGGGATTGCCTTTGCCCATGAGGGAAAGAGGAATCACATTATAACCAGTCAAATCGAACATCCGGCCATACGGAACACCTGCAAATGGCTGGAAAGCCGCGGTTTTACGGTTACCTATCTGCCGGTGGATCAGTTCGGCCGGGTTCGTCCGCATGATCTGGAAAAGGCGATCAGTGATCGAACCCTGCTGGTCAGCGTTATGCTGGCCAACAATGAAACCGGTTCCATTCAGCCCGTCGCCGAACTGGCCCGCATTGCCCACCAACACGGGGCATACATGCACACGGACGCCGTGCAGGCCGTGGCCAAGATTCCGGTGGATGTCAATGAACTGGAAGTGGATCTGCTGACCCTTTCCGGCCATAAGTTTTACGGGCCAAAGGGCATCGGCGCCCTGTATGTGCGTAAAGATATTCCCTTAACGCCGCTGGTGCACGGCGGTCATCAGGAGAGCGACCTGCGCGCCGGAACGGAAAATGTGCTGGCCATGGTCGGTTTGGGCAAGGCGGCCGATCTGGCCGTGCAGCGGCTGCCCAAGATGAAAAAGGTGGAAGCTCTGCGTAACCATCTTGAAGAAGAAATAAAGAAAATTATCCCGGAGGCGCGGGTAAACGGTCATCCCGTCCATCGCGTGCCGGTTACTTTGAATATGACCATTCCGGGTATGCGCGGGGAATCGCTGGTTCTGGCGTTGGATGAAAAAGGGCTTTCCCTTTCCTCCGGATCGGCTTGCCGTTCCGGTTCGCCCGATCCTTCCCCGGCGTTGCTGGCTATGGGCTTGAGCGAGGAAGAGGCCCACTGCGCGCTGCGTTTTTCGCTGGGCGTCAAAACAACGGCCAAAGATATCGAGCGCACGCTGCATCTTTTTGAGGAAGTGGTTACCGACGCCAAAACCATGGTGCGCTTTATCCCCTGCCGCTGAGGTAAGAAAATATTGAAACGATGAAAGAAAATAGGACAACAAAAATGACAACAAAGAAAAAATGGTACCGGGTGCTGGCCAAAGATCAATTGCCCGAGGGACGGGTAGAAACGGTTCAGGCCGGTAAGGTGAGTCTGGTGCTGAGTCATTATGAAGGTAAATATTGCGCTATGGACAATCGCTGTCCGCATCAGGGCGGGCCGCAGAGCATACGCGTTACCCAACGCAGCCAACCGGATCGGGCGCCAAGCAAGTTGTTCAGCTATGACGGTCCCGGGATGGTGGAAATTATGTCCGACCCGGAGCTTAATTAGCTTGGTAAAGAGATCAGCTATAATAAATTCAAATACAAAGAATATTTTATTCGAAGGATGTTATCTTGACATAGACCCCTAATAGTTGGCAGAATTGGAAATAGGGGAAACGATTTTTTTCTAATACTTAAGAATATTTTAGTTTAAATGATTAATATTAAATTTCTATTTATATCCCGTACATATTCCCATGTTTTCCCATGATATTTTTTTGCTAAATCTTTAAAATCTTTCTTTTCGAAGAAATATAAAAGAGAAGATTCAATATTTGATAAATCTGAGTCCACTCTAAAAAGGGTACTTCGAATAAAATGTCACCCTGAACTTGTTTCAGAGTCTATTGATTTTATTGAAGTTATGGATTCTGATCCCGCCAAGGCGGGACGGAATGACTTCTACAACCTTTTTAGAGTGGACTCAAATCTAAAACATTTTGGCGGAAGAAGAAATCATTACGATTAATCAGAAATTCTCCAACGCCAATCCCTTGAATCCCAGACCAACTCCATTTCACTCTTTTTAGCAACTATCACAGCTTCTAAAAACGCTTTAATCTGATCAATAATCTCTGAAAAATTTGCACTTTCGTTACTACCGATCTTTTTCAGGAACGACTTCCACAGCTTTGCTTTTTCTGAGATGTAAGCCTGTTCGTATATAAAAAAACGGTTCTCTATATTTGTTTTCCTGTGGCTAAAGGTTGCCTCAATCGCCATTTTTAGTTTCTTTAATATAAAGCTGTTATTTTTCGCTAAAAATACAATATCATAAAAATCTTTCATACGGCTTGTGGCCAGACCAAGATAAACTATCGACTGAAATTTTTCAGCAATGACTGATTCAAGCGGATAAATTAACAGTTCAGGCGCAGAAAAATCAGTTAGCATAGTCGGTAAAACGCTCTTTATAAATGGCATTGGAACCAGATCACCAAAACCAATATCAAGCTGCATCCGGGATTTTATTGTTCCCAGGCGAACGCCAAAAGTAAAACGCAGTCCTTCGTATTCGGCGTCCTCTTTAATCAAATTTATGGTCATTGTATCCGTATCAAATTGAACGCCATCGTCCAATTCAAGTCCGGCTATCTCCTTAATGACCGTTGACAAGTGTTCCGGATTATTGGAAATGGTTACACCGAGCATATCGATATCAACCGTTGGCCGGAAAGTATTGATATGCCGGCTTAGAAGCAGCAACCCGCCTTTTAATACGAAATGCTCTCGATAGGCCGAGCTGCCGAGCCGGGCGAGAAAACGTTCCTGAAAAAAACGCAGTAAAACCGCATTGTAGTTTTCCCCGCTTTTCTTTGAAAGATGCAGCAGTCTGACCCGAATGGATGCCTGCATATCTTTCACTGTTCTTTTTGCCATGCTAAAATCCGACCATGGCTTTGACGACCGGTTCAATGAGATGTTTGACTTTACAAAATACGGCCGTTTCTATCAGCCTGTTAATATCTTTTTTACTTTGTTTTAGATAGGCGTTCAGGCTTTCAACCGCAATATCCTCGCCGATGATGCGTCTTTGGCGAAAAGCATCACAAATGGCTTTTTCTTTATTGTAGATTTTAATCGTTGCAATTTTGGTCTTTATTTCCTGCACGCCGTAAGAATAATAAGGCTCCTGAAAACGGTAGAAACGAACGAAAACCGTAAATAGTTTGGGCGTGCGTTGCGTGCGCGGAATGGCCATGTCAAATACAGCCGGCCTTTGTGTGGATAAACCATGGTAATACAGAGCAGTGGTCAGACAAAAAATGCCTTTGGGAACCGCTTTGGCCGCATCGAAATAATCAAAAGTAAAACTTTCATGCTCGGGAATTTTATCGGGCGGCAGGCGGTAAAGCCCGCGCTTTACCTTTTCCAGCAAACCATCATCCAGCATTTTGTGAATAAGAGATGTATGAATCTTCCGTTTGATAAGCTGATCGGATTGCAGATAATAATTTTGCTGTTCAAATAGCTTTATGACGTCGTTGGCATTCATATTTAATTGCCCTGTTAAAAATGCATACACAAATTAATTAATGTATGCGATTTTAACAAGTATTTTTTAATGACAACTATTCTCATTTTGCATTGCAATTTCTGACACACTTGTCGTATAATATAAGAGAACTGTAGTTAAAAGAATCGTAAGGCATGTTATAATTCGTATGCAGGGTCTTTTAGTTGAATTTACCGTTCTTTTGGCATTTTCTGCTCGGATAACCATCATTTACGATGAGTTTTGCTTTATTAAAAAGCTCTGCTCGGACAAGTAAAGGTTTTTATTTGCTAATTTTTATTTTTCTTGACTTTAAACTGCATGGTGCGAAATTTTCTTTCGATCTGATTACGGTATTTTTACACTCCATTTTCTTAGCCCGGAGGATATAATGCGCCGCTTAGATATTTTATTTGTTTTTCTTAGCCGGCCGGAAGACACGCTAAATGTGGCTGATAAATACTGGCTTTTACCTTATTAGCTTAGAGGAGGACAAAAAATTGAAAAAAATTGCGATATTAATTAGTGTAACTATTGTTCTTTGTTCTGCGCAAGAGAAAAATAATTGGTATATAAAAGGTGGTTTAAATACAAATAGTTATAAAAATACATATAATATTGAAAACGTATCTTCTATGACCGGTTATAATTTTGGCGCTGGTTATGAATTGTTATTTAAAAATTATTTTTTTGTTTCTGTAGGATTAGAATATATAGTAAAAGGAGCAAATCTACATAATAAAACTATTCAACCTTTGGACGAGAATATATTAGAAATTTACAATTATGATATACAATGTAGATTTGCCTATTTAGAGATTCCGATATTTTTAAAACATGGTTTTAATTTAAAAAATGATTTTTTTTTAAAATTATATTCAGGAATAACATATTCTAAACCTATCAAAGATATGAGCAAAATAATAAAAAAAGATTTAAGAGGATATAGAAATCCAGAAATAGAATATTATTATGATTTCCAAAAATATCCTGAATCAGTATTTGAAGATAATAAAGGGGATATTGTTTTGAGTCTTGGTTTAGAATTAAAATATAAATTTCTTGGAATTAATTTGCAGTATAGTCTTGACGGAAGAGAAATATATTTTTGTGATTCCATTACACCAATATATAAGACTTTATATGGTTTTCATATTGGGCTAATTTTTTATCATTAAATTCAAATTAGTTGAAAGGGAATAACAATGAAATATTATCTTTATTATATTTTTTAGCCATGATGTTAAATGTTTTAAATTTATTTGGGCAATCTTTGTGGAATAATACGGGCCATATCCCTCAAAACTGCTCAGAAATTGTAAAGATTTCTCACTTCGTTCAAAATGACAAATGTGACAAGGCAAAAAATTCGTTGCCGACCACTGGATTCCGGTTTCTGGAGGTTTGTATCCCGGGATACTTACCGTTGTAAATTCTGCACTATGCCTTGATTATCGAATTCTGCATACCGGATGCCGGATATTTTCTCAAAGCATTCTCTACGAATATTGAAACCGAATAAAGCTTCTTTTAGTCGTTAATTTTTATTTTTCTTGACTTTAAGCCGCAAGGTGCTAAATTTTCTTTCAGCCCGAAAAAATTTTCTTCTATTTTCTGTGATTTCTTAGTCCGGAGGATACCATGCGCCGATTCTCAATCTTTTATCTTTTTATTGCCTCTTTAATTTTATCATCCGCTCTGCAAGCCCAAACTGTAACCAAACGTCAATTGGCCGAAGAACTGAAGAAATGCGATGAAATGTTAAAGGCCAGCCAGGAAAAAATCAAAACGCTTAGCTCGGCCCTGCAGGCTACGGATTCGTTGATGCTGGTACACCGCGCCGCCACCGACAGCCTTATACGAAACCTGCGCGCCCGTCTGGCCGTGCAGGATTCGATTACCTCGCTGATGCGCATCAATTCCGATACATTACAGGCCATGGTGCGCGACTATAAGGCCAAGCTGGAAGAAGTGGATCAGTTGTACATTGCCGAACTGAAGAAGCAAACCAGACCGTGGTTTTTAACCGGCGACGGTTTGAAGGGACTGGTTTATGGCGTGTTTATTGGCGGAGCGCTGGGGCTTATTTTTTCCTTATCAAAATAGCGTATTGATCCGGTATAAAAGGGAATGATCAATCAAATCGTTAAGATTGGGGGCGTTATGCGTGTATTACCTATTGTTTTTCTTCTGCTCATTTTACCGCTTCTTATTTTTGCACAGGAACAAACCATCCTGGTACCCAAACCGCTGGACGGTTCACCGTTTAAGGTGAGCGATGAGCAGGATTTGTTCGGGCAGGCTTATCGCTGGTTTCTGGAAGGCCGGTATCAGCGGGGGGCGGATACCTTGCGGTCTCTCATCAAAGCCGCCGGTGTGGAGATTGAACCGCAAAACTATTATGTGGTGGTGGCCAACTTCAGCGACAAGGTAACGCCCATCGGTCTGTTCCACGAGCAGGATGACTTCTTCAGTACCCGGATGTATGGCCTGGAAGAAAAAAATCTCTACTATATCTATATATCGCGCCAGCGGGAGGGGGCGTCCTTCCTTTCGGTTTTGGCTACGGCCAAGGATTCGCCCTTTATGGAAAATCTGCCGCTGTTTTTGGGCCTGTTTTTACCCATTCCCACAGCAGAAATTGAAGCCGTACGCGGGCCGGTTACCTATGTGGATGTTCGGCAATTCACCGTGCCGCCCGCATTTCGCAAGTACAGCGATCTGTCCTTTTTGGTCAAAGCCGATCTGGCCAGCGAGCGGGTATTGGCCAAAACCGTTTTTGATAACACCTCGCTGGAACGCTGGAGTTACGGGATCGCCACAGCCATTACCAGCGCAAACGATGTTGATCTGGTTGTGGGTAACGACGGCAAAATAACCGTGAGGCCCAAACCCAATCTCGATCTGGCTGCCTTTGCGGTAATCAATTATCATTTTAAGCCGGTGGATACCAAGGCCAAAACGCTGGCCAGCTCGCTGCATTTGCTGGGCGGTTTGCGCCTGTCCAATTATATGGAGGTTTTACTTGGCGTTGGCGGTGGTGTGGACTTTTCCTTTTTCGGCCTGCACCTGTTTGCCGGGTATAGCGTGGAATTTGCCGACGCCTTAAAAGAGGGTTATCAAATTGACGATAAAATAACCAATGAAGAAAATCCCTTCAAACTGAACATTCGCGGAAAGCCGCGTGTGGGTATCGAAATAAAATTTCCGTGATACTTTGGAAGGAGTTTTGAATGACCGACTCCATCGAAGCCGCCAGGCACACTCTGCGGCGGGTGTGCCGCGATTTGATGCGTAAACCCAATGTGGTGGCTACCGGCATCGGCTACAAATATGTGAACAGCCAAAAAACAGATCAATTGGCAATCATCTGTTCGGTAACCACCAAACAGGCCAAAAAAAATCTGAGCGAAAAAGAGCTTGTCCCTGCGCAGATCGACGGATTGCCGCTGGATGTGCGTCCGGTGGGCGTCATCCGCGCCCTGCAAAACCCCACCCGGCGGTTTCGACCTGCGCCGGGCGGCGTGAGTATCGGCCACGAACTGGTTACCGCCGGTACTCTGGGCTGCTGGGTAAGGAAAGACGGTAAATGGTATATTCTGTCCAATAATCATGTACTGGCCAACAGCAACGCAGCGCGGATCGGCGACGCCATTTTACAGCCCGGCCGTTACGACGGCGGGGAGTGGCCGCTGGACCGCATTGCCGCTTTGAGCGATTTTGTGGAAATCAAATTTGCAAAAGGGGAAAGCGATTGCAAAATCGGACGCTCGGCTGCTGCCGTAGTGAATGCCTTCTCCGGTAAAACTAACCGCATTACAGCCGTTCGTGAAGAACAGCCGGAAAATGTGGTAGATTGCGCATTGGCCGAACCGCTGAGTACGGATGATGTGCTTCCGGAAATTCTGAATATCGGGAAAGTAACCGGAACCGGCAGCGCACAGCTGGGGACGGTGGTTAAAAAAAGCGGCCGAACCACCGGCCTGACTACCGGCGTTATCGAACAGATTGACGCCACGGTGCGGGTGAGCTATTCGGCCACGCAGGAAGCTCTGTTTGTTGATCAGCTTTTGGCCGGAGCCATGAGCCAGGGCGGCGATAGCGGCTCGGCGGTACTCAACGAACAAAATGAATTGGTCGGGCTGCTCTTTGCCGGCAGCGATACCATCACCGTAATCAACCGCATTGAGCACGTATTCAGAGAACTGGCCATTGACGGTGTGGAATAGGGAAGATTAAAAAATTAAGCGATATTTAACCGTAAAATATTACTGGGCCCGGTATTTCTATCATTTTGACGGAATGGCATTTGGGACATCGCGGCCGGGCTCTTAATCTATATTTCCCGCCGCATTTGCATTTCCCGGCAAACTCTTCAACCTTTTTGTGATATTCCTTTCGAACTATTTGTTCGATTAATAAAAACAGTTACCGGCCCAACCGTTCCATCAGCATACGGATCGGTTTGGAATCCTGCATAATGTAAAAATGAATGGCCGGTACGTTATTATCCAGCAGCTCGCGGACCTGCCGGAATGTCCATTCCACCCCTTCTTTCAGGACGTCCGACGGATTGGCGGACGAAATGCGACGGGTCAGTTCAACGGGAATATTTACAAAGAAATTGCGGGGTATATTGGTAAGTTGACCGGCGGAGGTTACTATTTTAAGACCGGGTATGATCGGCGCATCGATCCCGGCCTGGCGGCATTTTTCCACAAAGCGAAAATACACACTGTTGTCAAAAAACATCTGGGTTACGATGTAATCCGCGCCGGCATCTATTTTCTTTTTAAGGTTTTGAATATCGGTTTCCAGGTTGGGCGCTTCGAAATGTTTTTCGGGATAGGCGCCCACGCCGATGCAAAAATCGGACGGACGGGCGTCCACCAGACTGTCTTCCAGATACTTACCCTGGTTCATATTGGCGATCTGCTCTACCAGATCGGCGGCAAAAATATTGGCGCTGCGTCCGTGCAGCAAAGGTTTTTTATAGTTGCTTTCGTCGCCGCGGATGGCCAGAACGTTTTCGATTTGCAGGTATTGCAGGTCGATCAAAAAATCTTCGGTTTCTTCGCGGGTAAAGCCCTGGCAAAGAACGTGGGGAACCGCGTCGATATCGTATTTATTCTGAATAAGAGCGCAAATTCCCAGTGTGCCGGGCCGTTTCCGTTTTACTTTGCGCTCAATCCCCTGCGGCGTTTCTTCATAAATAACCTCTGCCGCATGGCTGGTGATATCGATAAAAGGCGGATTGTACCGAGCTATATCATCCACAACCTTTAACAGGCTTTTAATATCACCGCCGCGCTTAGGCGGAATA
Source organism: Caldithrix abyssi (assembly GCA_011369465.1). Taxonomy (GTDB): domain Bacteria; phylum Calditrichota; class Calditrichia; order Calditrichales; family Calditrichaceae; genus DRQG01. The sequence goes on along the minus strand of DRQG01000086.1, from coordinate 88,807 downwards.
ATTTCAAAACTGATCAGTGTGTTCTTTGCTTTGGATAGGTGTTCGGTTACTTTCATGGATATACTTTCTTGTAAAAACAGGGGGTAATATATAGAATCTCATACTTGGTTGCAATACAAGGCTTATTTATGTAATTTTGCCCCTTCTTTCAAAGAACGGTTTTAAATACTGGATTACAGCGGGCATTCCGTATTATAGAAAACGTGAATTTATTTGAAATTTGTAATAAATGAAAAGAGTAAATAGGGAATAATTATGTCTAAAGAAAAGGTACATCATATAACTCTGATTCCGGGTGACGGCATCGGTCCGGAAGTAACCTCTGCGGCGCGCAAGGTACTGGCAGCGGCCGGAGTGGTGATTGACTGGGAAATTGTGGACGCCGGAGCCGGAGCAGTGGAAAAACATGGCACCACTCTGCCAGATGAAACACTGGAATCGATACGTAAAAACAAAGTGGCGCTTAAAGGCCCGCTAACCACACCCATCGGCGGGGGATTCCAGTCGGTAAATGTTGGATTGCGAAAAGCGCTGGACCTGTATTCCAACGTTCGTCCGGTTCGATCTGCGCTGGGCGTTTCATTCCATCACACCCCAATTGATCTGATCATTTTTCGCGAAAATACGGAAGACCTCTACAGCGGAATGGAATATGAGGTGGCCCCGGGTGTGGCCCAAAGCCTGAAGATTATCACGGAAAAAGCCTCCACGCGGATCGCCCAGGCGGCTTTTAAATGGGCGGCTCAAACGGAACGCCGCATGGTGCATGCCGTCCATAAAGCCAATATAATGAAAAAAAGCGACGGCTTATTTCTGGAAAGCGTGCGAAAAGTGGCGGCTTCCTACCCGGATATTACCTATAAAGAAATTATTGTGGATAATTGCGCCATGCAGTTGGTTATGCATCCCGAGCAATTTGATGTGCTGGTTTTGGGCAATCTTTACGGGGATATTATCTCGGATCTGGCTGCCGGACTGGTGGGCGGCCTGGGCGTGGTTCCGGGCGCCAATCTGGGCGACAATGTGGCCGTATTCGAATCGGTACACGGCAGCGCGCCGGATATCGCCGGCAAAGGTATCGCCAATCCCATTGCCACCATTCTTTCGGCCAATATGATGCTGCGCCACATCGGCGAAAACAAGGCTGCGGATCGTATCCAGGCCGCGCTGGTTTTGTTCCTTTCGGAAAAAAAATATCTGACACCCGATTTGGGCGGAAACGCATCCACGGATGAAATGGTACAGGGTATCATCAACAAAATTAAATTACTACGGTAGTGTACAGAACTTTTTCATCCGTAAACAAGTTTACTACTATTTATCGTTAATTCTGAATCGGATTTTCTCGCTCATGAGGGAGGTTGATACGCATTATGAAGCTGCAAACAAAATTTGATGCGTTAAATGAAGTTTTACAAAACAATCATCGGTTTGCCATACTTAGTCACATACATACGGACGGAGACGCGCTGGGCTCAACGCTGGCCCTGTTCCATTATTTGCGGAACAAGGGGAAAGAAGCCCATATTTTCATTCCCGGAGAAATTCCGCCCAAATACGACTTTCTGAATACCGAACGCTACATAAACCGGTACGATGGCAAAGAAGCCGCCGAAATCATTCATCGGGTTGATGTGGTGCTTATTTTGGATATCAGCGCGCTTAAACGACTGGAACCGTTTTATGAACCGGTGATGCAGGCGCCGGCTAAACGATTCTGTATCGACCACCACCCTATAGAAGAAAATGGGTTTGATCTGAGTATTGTGGATACAAGCCGTGTGGCCACAGCGGAAATTCTCTACGCCTTTTTTAAACATATCGACGCAGAGATCGATTTTTCGATGGCCGAAGCTCTTTATACGGCCATCTTGTCCGATTCCGGCGGATTTCGGTTTCAACACACCGATCAATTCACTTTTATGATGGCGGCCGAATTGGTTCAACTTGGCGTTGACCCGGTCTTGATGTACAGCCGGATTTTTGAAGCCGGGCATTACCGTCAGATTAAAGCCTGGGGCGCCCTTTTGGATCGGGTGCAGAGTCGTGGAACACTGGCCTGGGTGGAAGTGACGCAGGAATTTCTTCAGGATAAAAAGATTAGTTTGGAAGAGATCGACGGGATTATCGATATCCTTCGCAAAGACCGCCAGGCTTCCATTCTGGCCGTATTTGTGGAAAAAGAGAAGGATTTGGTTATGGTTGGTCTGCGTTCCAAAAACGGGGTCAACGTGGGTGCGGTGGCGGAACGATTTGGAGGCGGCGGACACTACCATGCAGCCGGTTTTACCATGATGAAACCGCTTGAACAGGTGGTACGCGATACCATTCATACATTGGAGCGTCATAACATAGGCGGGCAGGGATGATACGTTATCTTACAGCCGGAGAGTCGCACGGACCGGCCTTAACCGGAATAATAGAGGGGTTTCCGGCCAATCTGAAAATAGATATGGATGTCGTTAATCACGAGCTGTTTCGCCGGCAGCAGGGTTTTGGCCGGGGCGGCCGGATGAAAATTGAACAGGACAGGATTGAAGTGCTCTCCGGGATACGATTTCAAAAAACGCTTGGCAGCCCGATCAGTTTTATACTTCATAACCGGGACTGGAAAAACTGGCAGGAAGAAATGACCTCCGGCGCCGGGAAAAGCCAGCAGCCGATTACCCGGCCGCGCCCGGGCCATGCGGATTTATCCGGCGCATTGAAATATGATTTTGATGATATTCGCAATGTACTGGAACGTTCCAGCGCCCGGGAAACCGCCATGCGGGTGGCTGTGGGCGCTTTTGCCAAACAATTACTGGCCGCTTTCCATATCCGCATTTTTTCACATGTATTACAAATAGGGCCGGTAAAGGCCGATCCCAATGTAATAAGCGACATTCTTAAAACGGATGAGATAAACACCCTGGCCGACCGTTCGCCGGTACGCTGCCTCGATAAAACAGCCTCGGAAGAAATGGTACAATTTATCCGCCGTACCAAACAGCAGGGCGATACCGCGGGCGGAATCATGCAGATTATCATCCGCGGCCTGCCGCCGGGACTGGGCAGCTATGTGCATTGGGATCGTAAACTGGACGCCCAACTGGCTTATGCGCTTATGTCCATACAGGCTGTTAAAGGTGTGGAAATAGGCGCCGGGTTTGGCGCAGCGGAAAAAACCGGCAGCCGGTTTCAGGATGAAATTTTCTACGAAAATGACCGTTATGTGCGCAAAACCAATAATGCCGGCGGTATAGAAGGGGGTATGTCCACCGGTGACGATATTGTGATCCAGGTGATGAAAAAACCGATCCCCACTTTAATGAAGCCTCTTCATTCGGTGGATATGAAAAGCAAAGAACCCTTTTTGGCGCATAAGGAACGCAGCGATGTAACCGCCGTACCGGCCTGTTCTGTGATCACGGAAGCTGCGGCGGCTCCTGTAATTGCCAATGCTGTACTGGAAAAATTTGGCAGCGATACCATGGAAGATATTCTTGCCGCTTATCAAACCTATATGGAAAGAATTAAAAACAAATAAGGAGCCTTTGATGAATAAATTGGAAATAGAATATTGCGTGGTTTGAAACTACTATCCCCGTGCCGCCGGTCTGGCGGATGAACTGAAACAACATTTTGAATTGGATGTGGAACTGGTAAAAAGCAGCGGCGGACGTTTTGAAATTTCGTTTGACGGTGATTTAATATTTTCCAAAGCGCAAACAGGCCGCTTTCCGCAGCCGGGCGAGATCGCAGCCCTGATAAAAGAAAAAATATAAACTGTTTGGCGGGTCTGAAAAAAATTAATTCTGCAAACGGGACAGCATCGTTTTGGCCTCGCGGTTATTAGGGCTGTGCGATAAAACCTTCCGTAAAACATTGGCCGCTTTTCCGTATTGCCCCTGAGCCTGATAAATTTTGGCCAGTACCAGATTATTTTTAGGATTATTGGGGTTGGCTTGCAGCTTTTCTTCCAATTCTTTGCGGAATTTCTGGTAGATATTAATGTACTGATGTTCGGCACCCAGCGTGGGTTTATCTACAATAAGAGCAGGCTCAATGTAAAATATTTTTCTGTATTGATCGATGGCTTCTTCTTTTTTCCCTTCCTCGGTATATAATTCGCCCAGTTTCAAATAGGCCCGCACCAGGTCGGGTTTTATCTGAAGTGTGGCTTTATAATATTTTTCCGCCCTGTCCAGATCGCCCATTTCGTGATAGGTGAGTGCCAGATTAAAAGTTGCTTCCATGAAACCCGGCCTGGCCTGAGCTGCTTTGGCAAATGCATCGGCCATTTCTTCATACACTTTGCGTTGTTTAACCGGGTCTAATGCGGCCTCTTTTTTATTAAATTTTTTCTCTTTAACAGCCTCCCGGTTGGAATTGTTGGAAAGTAAATCCAGGAAAGAATTGATTAATTCTTCCAGAACAGCCTGTTTATAGACAGTGATTCCCAGTAGAAAATGAGCAATGGCGTCATTGGGTCGCAAGCGGATGGTAGTTTTCAGCTCGTTATAGGCGCTGAAAAACACCTGAGAACGATAATAACTGTCTCCCAATTTACGGTGATAATTTGCGTTGTCTGCATCCAGTTCCGTTGCTTTGCGGAAATGCGGAATAGCCTGCCGATATTTGCCCTGATTGTAATATATATTTCCCATTTCGTAGTAAGCAGGTGCATAGTCGGGATTGATTGTATTGGCCTTTTTTAAATATTTTGCCGCTTCTTTATACTGCTTCTTACGAACGCTAATTTTCCCCAAATAATAAAAGGATTTATAATCATTGGAGTTAAACTCGGTTACCTTCTTAAAATCGGCTATGGCTAAATCGTATTTTTTTTGCCTTTCATAAATAAGACCGCGCCCGTAATAAGGTTTTTCGAAATCGGGTAAAGCCTGGATAACTTTATTGAATTGTCTAAGCGCATCATTGTATTTGTGATCATTAAAATAGGTAATTCCAAGATTGTAATAAGCTTCCCAAAAACGGGCATCTTCCCGAATGGCTTTACGGAAAAGCCCAATCACCACCTCGGGGCGGGGACGGGGTTTCCCGTTTTCCATGTAACCCCGTACAAAACTTTCGTAAGCCTTTATAGAACTTGTTATCTTGAAGTCCAGCAGTCTTTTTTCCGAAGCGGAAATGCCATTACCGGCCAAATTGATCATATCGTACACGATTTTGTTGGCGATATCGAATAGTTCGTTCAAAGGTTGGGAATAGTGGTTTTCCAGAATGGTAGCTCCGTTAAAGGTATTGCTGAAATGTACCGTAACGTTCAATGTATTTCCGCTTACCTGATAACTACCCGATATGATTACTTCCACCTCGGCATTCTTACCGATATGGTAAACCATTCGTTCGTCCAGGGGCCGGCTGCCGTAACCGGACTCTTTAAGAGCTTTTTTGAATATGCTGTTTTCAGGAATATAAAAGATGGACAGTACGGAAAATTTGTTTACCAAAAGATATTCCAGACCATAAGATACCCAATCGTACTTGGAATTACCTTTATTTTCCAAAGGGATAAGACCGATGCGTCTTTTATCCTGCCCAAAAAGAGATGAAAGGATGAGCAGTGATATGATGAAAACTTTGAATTTCATTCTTATACCAGTTTTACCAACAAAAAGAGTTCATTATAACTCTAATATATTAAAAATTAATCCTTGAATAGATTCGTCTTTTTTTAACAATTTCTTAGAAAAAAATAATTGTAAAAAACAAACAAGTATATCTTGAATAAATCGTAATGTAAAATTTCCTAAAATAGTCTATAGGATAATAAATACAATTTAAATACTAAGGTAAAAAAATATTTGCTGTGAATCAAAGGTATCGCAATAAAACTTAAATTTTACCCACATCCGTCCTAAATAATATAGAAAAGGCTACGCAAAATATCAGTATTTACGAGTTTCCCCCTATTAAGGCCTGTACGCCGTGGCGTGGGGACTAAGGGGGTGTTTTACACAAAACATAGAGACAATCTTTTAGACGATTTTACAACCCCCTAACCCCCTTGTTTAAGGGGGAATTTGAGCATATATCGCAATTTAATTCATAGCTGATCATATTTAGGACAGCTATGAATTTTACCAATTATTAAGTTATGTGTGCAATCAAGCTGTTAGGTACTCATCCGGTAAAGCCACGTTAAATAAGTGTATATTTTTCTATGGCGATTCTATATTTTTAGTGCCCGGTTAAGAATACAATAGAGGCAGCAAAATCCCTTGTTATATCAAGGAGTATCACAAAAGGAACAAAATAAGACCTGGTTTGTAAACGCTTATTGATTCATTTGTTAAGCACCTTCCCGATCGGATTGGGAAGGAAAATTCCGATTCGTCGGAATGGGAAGGGTTATGCGCTTCTTGAAGCTATAAAGTACTTTGCTTTAACAGTCAGCAAATTTTACCCGGGCATTGTTAATTGTTTGCGAAAAAACCGAAGTTTGCTCTCTAATACCGGTGATTTGGAAAAGGAAAAACACTTTATGATCTTGTTAATATTGCTTTTATCTTTGATTATATCAATCAATGAACATAGCCAATTATTCTGAGCAATAAGCATTTATCGAACTATAGGTAAACATTTGGCAAACAAAGCCGATACAAATAAAGGCTATTACTCGCCAATGTAAAGCATTTTAGAGTCAATATTTAAGAGATTTTGCCGATAATTTTAACGGTCTTTTGGAAGGGTATCTGCAATAATTATAAATTAAGGATATAAAGGGAAAAGATTATGAGTTACGAATTGAATGTACAAAACGGTGTTTTGGTTGCCGTTGTTAAAGAAAAGCGGGCTACCGTAGATATTTCCGGCCCGTTTAAAGAAGATTTGATTAAGCATATCTCAGAGGGAAATAAAAATGTGATTGTCGATTTAAGTTCGGTGGAGTTTGTGGACAGTTCTTTTCTTGGCGCTTTAGTCGCCGGGTTAAAAAAGACAACTCTGGTTAATGGAGACCTGAAAATAAGCGGTTTACAACCACCGGTACGAGCTATGTTCGAGCTTACCCGTCTGTATCGCATATTCGATATTTTCGAATCGGTAGAAGAAGCACAAAACAGCTTTTAATATGAACACACAGAACAAAATAGTGCTCTCTGTACCGCCGGATCTGCGCTTTACCGCTACTGTCGAAAATTTCGTGGATATTGTGGCGCCTCATTTTAATATGGATAAACACGACAAGGATATTCATATTTTACGCTCAATTCTTAACGAAGCGTTTGTCAATGTGATTCGGCATACCGAAAGCGACCTGGAAAATCCGGTTGAAATTATTTTCGAAATTGATACCCCCCGGCTTTTTATCCACTTTACCGATCGAGGAAAAGGAATCGCCTTGCAAGACCATTATCCTCCGTATCCTCAGGAATTTGTAGGGCAATTTTTCACAGTGCTTTCCACAATCGACGGCGAGGTGATGGCTTATGTAAAGGACAGAAATACCATAGAATTATCTTTTAAAGAAATCGATATATCGGGTCTGGATCAGAGCGAATTGTTAAAAAATGCCCGGCCCGGAGGTATGGGGCTTTCGCTGATTGTAAAACTAATGGATGAAGTCCGATTTGTCTTCACAGAAAATGAAGGAAATTGTCTGCAAATTAGCAAATTCTTTCATAAATTAGGATGAGCGATTATTCGTAGGAATAAATTCCGCAACAGAGCTACAAAAAAGAAATATCCCGGTTTAATATTTTTTGGAGTAATGGAGCGATAAAAGTGCCTGAATTTAACAGAAAAATTTTAAGTGAGATACAAACCGCACAAAACTACGAATGGTTGGAACAAAATCAACTCGGCGCCTATGCGTCGTCTTCAATTCTTGGTATGAATACCCGCAGGGAACACGGGTTGTATGTGGTGCCTCATAAAGAGGCCGGGAAAAAAGTTGTGTTGCTCGCCAAGTTGGAAGAATCTGTTTTTATCGATAATCAACTGTATGAACTCTCTGTAAATCGTTACACCGATCATATTTTTCCGCAAGGGTATCAATACCTGGAAGAAATGCGAACAGACCCGTTCCCTCATTTTGAGTTTAAGGTGGATGACCGCATCATCCATAAAACCCTGTTTATCCAGAATGATCGTAATTACCTTTATATTCGTTATGAATTAAAGAACCAGGGAAAGCCGGTAAAGCTGGTGATCAAGCCGTTTATCGCTTGCCGCTACTCCGATTTTTTAGCCGATGAGATACAGGGGTACAATACGGATAGTTATTTGGGACAAAATCTGGTTCGCTGGGCGCCTCGTCCCGATATGCCCGAATTGAATGTTTGTTATAATAAAGGCGATTTTACGGCAGCTACACTTTGGTATCATGGCTTTTATTATCCGCAGAGCGACGACCGATACAAATATAATTCCGAAGACCTGCTGAACCCGGGATTTTTTGAGGTGACGTTAAACCCTTATGAAAATTTAGACATGATGTTTTCCACAGATGATCTGAATGATTTTGATCTGGATTATGAAGCAGCCTATAGAAAGGAACGAGAACTGAGACAACAATCGGAGCAGATCGCTAAGGAAAACAAAGCGTTTCCTTTCTATTTTGGAACGGAACTGAAAGGCGCTGTACAGGCAGATAACGAAATTCCCGTTGTTACCTCAATCATGGAAAATTCACCGGAAATGAGAGGCACACTGCTCTCTTTACCCGGACTTTTATTGAGCGAAAAAAATTATAGCGCATTCAAAACAATTTACACAAAAATTGGCGGTTTGCTGCGCGAGGGACTTTTACCGATTAATTGGGAAGCTGATGAAGACCAACGCCGTTACGGAATGGCCGATTTGAGCTTATGGTATATCTACATCGGCTATTTATATCTGAAGGAAAGCGGCGACACGGAGTTTTTTACCAATGGTGTATCCGCCTATTTTAACGAAATTTATGATCGCTATAGCAAAGGTACTTCCTATAATATTTATGAAGATAAAGACGGGCTTATATTTTGCGGTGATAAGACAACCCGTAGCAGCTGGATACCTTTATATGCAAAAAATGGTGAATCGTTGAGGTACGGAAAGCTCTTGGAAGTAAACGCCCTGTGGTATAACGCGTTAAGAATCCTGGCTTATATCAACGAATCTCTTGGTAAAAAACGATTAAAATCACGTTTCGAGAAACACGCCAAGCAAGTGCGGGAGTCGTTTAATTCGGTATTTATCAATGAAACAGACTCTGCCTTTTATGATTTTGTACGCCACGAAGATAAAAATAACGCCTTCCGTTTCGTACAAATCATTCCTTTTGTACTTCCTTACTTTATCGTCGAAGACCATCTGGGAAAGAACATATTCGAACGAATCGATCGCGAACTGGTAACACCCTATGGTTTACGCGCCGCCTCTCTTAAAAATACAGGCCAATCGGATATGATAAACTTAGCCCGCAGTTCCACCGATTCATATTCCAAAGCGATTTGGCCCTGGACGATAATGTTTTATCTGCAAGCGGGATATAACAACAATTATAATAGCAGCCATGCCGAACAAACACTTTCACATTTTTTTGAACCGATTCTTAAACTACGAAAAAGAGGTTTGTTGGGATATATTGCCGAAGCCGTTTTTGTGGATTCGCATGTAACCGAGGCGGGCATACGGGATTATATTCCTGCTTTAGCCGCGCTTAAATGGAGCGCCTATCTTATCGAGAAGTGGAAGAAAGAAAAAAGCAGGAAAAATAAAAGCCAAAGATCATCTTAATTTCCTAGTAATATTCTTCTGTACCCTGCGATTGCTCTTCCCCGAACGGTTTATTTCGTAAACAGAATAAACTGACGGAAATCCATCCAAATAAAATACCCGCCTGTCATTCCAATCAGGATGCCTAAAAAATCAAACAGAAGCGGTGTTTGTTGTACATTAATAATCTGCAGGCTTTTTGCAAGAAAAAGAAGCACAATAAATACTCCCAAAAAACGCTCCCGTTTTAGTGAAATAAAGCGGCTTTCGGCAAGAATAATTCCCGCCGGTACAAACAGCGCAATATTCTTCAGCAAAATAATCATTAATTCCATAATGCGTTGGGAAGGCGCATAAGAGAGTACATTGGAAAGGAAAAAGACAATTCTATTTGTCACAAATATTTCATCCGTGCTTAAATGAAATGGATACAAATATTTATAGACCAGAAAAATAAAGTAATTTACCGTAAAAAAAATGAAAAGAATGTCGTTGCGTTCATATTTTGGAAAGGCTTTTTTTATCCAGGCAGAATGCAAAGCCAGATAGGCATAAGCGCCATAAAGAATACCCAGCCAACCTACAAATACATCCATCCAGTTGAAGTGCCGGGATTTTACAAAAAGCTGCATTATTTCCACGCCAAAACAAAACAGAAAACCGGATACGATTGCCAATATAAACGCTTTATTGTAACTGAGCAATTTTAGCTTAATATGCGTAAAGCGCGCAAATATATATCCGCCTGAGCCATAAAGAAAAATCAAATTGAATAAAACGACCGGACGTCGAATGGGGTGATATTCAATATGGACCAGGGAGCGGATCTTTCTTGAAAGGGCATAAAGGGATATATTAAAATCATAGGGAAGCAAGCCGATTAAAATAATGACGCTCATATAGCTGATTAACAAAAAAAGGGCCGGGTCATTTATCAGTTTTTGTGCCAGCCGTACAGTGCGGTCGTGGTAACCTTTGCGCAAAAACAAAAGCCCTGCGCCCGCACCGATAATACTGCCCGATGTGTTCGTGATTAAATCGGATAATGATGAATTGCGTACAAAGGTAAATATCTGAACCGTCTCTACGAAAAGACTTAATAAAAATCCGCTCAGACCTGCTTTTATTAAAAAAGAGAATGCCCCGCCTTCACTTTCTTTATAATAAACCAGGCTTATAAGAAAACCCAGCGGGATAAAAAATAAAATATTGGCGATGACGTCACTGTCGGAATGGGCAGGGAAGATGGGAGCGCCGTGCAAAACGCCCAACAGTCTTTGCAGATTGTTCCAAACGACCTCTTTTTCTAACGTAAAGTCATAGGGCAAAGAGGTGCCGTGAATAATAAACATAATATATAACAGCAGCAGTAGTCGCCATTTATTTTTTAGCAGTTTTTTTACCATAAAATTAACTTGTGATGCCGTGGAAATCAGTTGAACTATTTACCCGCCCATATCGTTTATATTATAATTTGTATTCTATTATTTATTATGAAAACAAGTTTTAATTTTCTAAGTAAAAGACATAATCCGTTAATATTATATGCTGTTTGTATGACAGAAGTTAAGTGACAAATCGAAAAACGCGTCTATTTCGGTTTTTTTTGAGTGCTTTTTTTCTTGTTAATTTGATCTTTTATGCGAACCTGTACCTGCTTGTACACATCCGCCCAGAATGCAGGGTCGTCTTTATAATGATCCTTTGTCAGGCGGTATTGATCGGCAGAAACTTTGTAACGGTTAAAAACATCTTGAATAAGCAATGTTTTTTCGGATTTATCCAGGTTCAGTTTCTCAATAATCATAAGTTCGGCTGTAATATTGATGAACCGTTCTTTGTCTAAAAGAGTAGTGTTATCTTCTGTGCAGGACAACATGTTCAGCAGAAGAAGAGAAATAATGAATGCCAGTAACCCGTTTTTCTTAGACATAAAGGGACGATTCCGTAAACAGTTATGATCAACGGAAGAAAGTTAGAAAGATAATACCAAAAATCAAAATGGAATTGCTTGACAGCGAAAAGGCAAATTTGTACTTTGACTTATTAATTTTTTTGGAGATACAATATGCGGAAACCAACCTCAAAAAATTTACTCATTCTGGTTTTTATTGCCGTAACCGCATTTCCTTTGTATGCCCAGTTTGGTAAAAATAAGGTTCAATATCATTCATTTGATTGGCATTATATTCAATCCGAGCATTTTGACATATATTTCTACCGCGGCAGTTACGATTTAGCTGTTTTTGTTGCCGACGAAGCCGAAGAAGCGTATCAAAAGTTGAAAAATGATTTTGAATTTGAAATTACCGAGCGCATATCCATTATTTTATACCGTTCTCATAACGACTGGCAGCAAACCAATGTGGTAGATACCTACCTGTCCGAAGGAATAGGCGGTGTAACCGAACTGTATAAAAACCGTGTTGTTCTCCCTTTTGAAGGCTCATATAAACAGTTACGTCATGTTCTGCATCACGAATTGGTTCATGCTGTAATGAACGATATGCTGTACGGCGGTTCCATACAATCGCTTATTTCCGGGCAGGTTGTTCCGGTGCCTTTGTGGTTTGCCGAAGGTCTGGCCGAATTTTTTTCTTTGGGTTGGGATAAAAAAGCGGATATGATCGTCCGCGATGCAACCATAAACAATTTATTGCCGCCCATTCAGTATCTGGACTATTATCTGGCCTATCAGGGCGGAATGAGCGTATTCCGTTATATAGAACGTAAATACGGCAGAAAAAAAGTTACCGAAATACTCCATAAAATTAAGGGTAGTTTCCGTTTCGAAGGCGCAATTAAAGCGGCTTTGGGAATCGATCTGAAGGAGCTTTCCGAAGATTGGCAAAAACAACTGCGTAAAGATTACTGGCCGGAAATCATAAAGCGGCAGGAACCGAAAGAAATTGCCCGCCCGTTAACCGATCATAAAAAAGAAGAGAACTATCTGAATATTGCTCCGGCTCTTTCACCCAAGGGCGACAAGATGATTTTTCTTTCCAATATGGATGGAAAAATCTCGATTTATCTGATGGATGTATTGGAACAGCGCATCGAACGCACTCTTATCGAAGGCGAAACGGATGTGGATTTCGAGGAACTGCACTGGTTAAGCCCGGGAATGAGCTGGTCGCCGGATGGTGAAAAAGTAACCTTTTCGGCCAAAGCGGGAGACCAGGACGCGCTGTATATTTACGATATTGTTGAGGATGAAATCCAAAAATATAAATTGAATATGGACGGCATTTTTTCTACAGCCTGGTCACCCACCCGGGACGAAATCGCCTTCATCGGGAATAAAAACGAATCCAGCGACATATATATTTTCGATATAAAAACGAAAGAAGTACGCGCCGTTACGCAGGATATGTTTACCGACGGTTATCCGGAATGGTCGCCGGATGGGGAAAGACTGGTTTTTGTTTCCGAACGGGGCCAGTATGCAGATACGGTAAAAATACCGCGTAAAATCCGTATGTCTCAGTTTGATTATGAAAATGTGGATGTCTATATCGTCGACCGGGAAGGCAGGCACATCACCCGAGTGACCGATACGGAGTCGCAGGAATCCGAACCTGTTTTTTCCAAAGACGGCAATAAATTACTTTATGTTTGTGATGAATCCGGGGCTTACAATATTTATGTGCACGATCTGAGCACGGGAAAACGCTATCCGATTACCAACATTGTTACGGGCGCTTTTCAGCTTTCTGTGGATGAAGACCGCCAGACGCTCGCTTTTGCTACCTTTTATGAAGGCGGATTTGATATTTACACGCTTAAGAATCCTTTCGAAATGGATTCGGTACGTTTGGAAGACACCCAATACGTAGCCCAACTCAAAAAAGAAAAGGAAACCGTTAAATCCGAAGAAGAGAAACCGGAAGAAGCCGCAAGTGTTGTGGAACAGGATTCGTTGATTGAGGAAGTGCGTCTGCCGCGTACAACGGATTACAGCCGTTACGTTTTTGCCGATTTAGGACGGAAAACCGAGAAAAAAGAGGAAAAGGTAGAATTAAAGCCGGATGAATACAAGTACAACGACGGCAATTATAAAGTACATAATTACAAGGTACGTTTTTCGCCGGATATAATCTATGGCGCTGCACAATATAACACCTTATGGGGTTTCCAGGGTTACACTCAACTGGCCTTCAGTGATGTGTTGGGAGACCACAAAATTTTTATCGGCACAAATTTGGTGTTCGATCTACGGAACAGTTACCTTTCTTTACAATACTGGTATTTGGCTAACAGGATTAATTTCAGCTTTTTTGCTTATCACTACGCCAATACGGTATTGTCGGCTTACTACGGCTTGATGCGCTTCCGTAACTACGGCGTCTCGCTGATAGCCTCTCGTCCGTTTGATAAATTTACACGCGTGGATTTTGCCCTGAACTGGCTCAATGTTCAACAGGAATTTCTCCAGGTAATTCTGCCTTCGGATAATTTGTCCAGCATTTTGCCCAGTTTGCAGTTGGTGCGCGATACGGCCGAGTGGGGATTTACCGGCCCGATGAATGGATTTAGAGGGTTAGTAAGTCTATTGGTAAGCCCGAAATATTCCGAACAGAGTCCTCAGTTTACTACGTTTCAAATCGATTTGCGCAAATATATTAAAATTGTTGATGATTATTCGATAGCTTTTCGTTTTGCCGGCGGGGCCAGCTTCGGAAGCGAACCGCAAAAATTCTATCTGGGTGGCGTCCCGTATTGGTTTAACCCCGAGTATGGTGATGGTCAGGGGGGACAGGGTGGTTTACGATACGATTCCATAAAAGATGTGTATTTTTCCGAATTTATAACGCCGTTGCGCGGGGCCCGGTATTATGAACGCATCGGAAATAATTTCAGTTTGATTAACCTGGAACTGCGTTTTCCGTTAATCCGTTTTTTACAACTTGGTTTGCCCCCCATTACACTGGGTAATATCCGCGGTGTGTTGTTTACGGATATCGGCAGCGCCTGGACGTCTTTTCGGAATATTCAGCCTTTCAAAGACGGTAAACTGAAAGATGTGGTAGCCGGTTACGGCGTTGGCATGCGCATTTATCTTTTTGGCTTGTTGTTTAAATACGATATCGCCTGGCCGTACGATTTACAGAATACTTACGATTCCATTCACTATTTTTCCATGGGAATAGATTTCTAAAGGACATGAATGAAGCATTTGATTGAAAGCCTGGGGCATAAAACCCTCAACTTTATCCAGCATACCGGATCGGTATTCATTCTTTTTACAAAAGTTTCGCTTTATTTTGGTAAAATTTGGCAAAACAGACGCCTGGTGGTCGATCAGATGATGGAAATAGGCGTGCGTTCGGTGCCGTTGGTGCTTTTTGTGGGTGTGTTTGCCGGCGCCGTGGCTTCCGTCCAGACGGCTTACCAGCTTAAAGGCTATATATCCATGAATTATCTGGGCGCAGCCACCAGCGTGGCCATATTCATCGAGCTGGGCCCCGTGCTCACGGCGCTGGTCATTGCCGGAAGGGTGGGCGCCTCCATTGCCGCCGAAATAGGCACCATGGTTGTTACCGAACAGGTGGACGCTTTGGAGGCTCTGGCCATCGATCCGATACGCTATCTGGCCATGCCGCGCATCTTTGCCGGCTTTGTTATGATTCCGGTACTTACCGTGCTGGCTGATTTTGTAGGCATAATGGGCGCCTATTTTGTGGCCTATCTCAATCTCGATCTGGCCCCGGAAACCTATTTTGGCAGTGTGAAGGATTTCTTTTCCGTTTTAAATGTTATGTCCGGCCTGATTAAAGCCTTTGTCTTTGGCGGAGTGACTTCCATCATCGGCTGCTACGTGGGCTTCAGTACCGAGGGCGGGGCCGAAGGGGTGGGTAAGGCGACCATTCGGGCTTTTGTTCTGTCCTCAGCGTTAATTTTATTGAATGATTATATTTTGTCCGTAATATTGTTTTAAATGGGATGGTTTCTTTAAACCAATACGAGGTGTAAACAATGAGTATTGAAGAAATTATAAAAGAAGCTTTAAAGCTCAAAGCTGATGAACGTTTTCTGATTATCGAAAGTATCATTAAAAGTCTTGACGAACCGGATAAAAAATTAGATGAAATATGGGCGAAGGAAGCTGAAAAAAGACTTAAAGCATACAGAAGAGGAGAACTGAAAGGTATTCCAATGGATGAGATATTTTAGGAAACGTAATGAACGTTTTATTCACAACGTATGCTAAACAAGAATTGGAAGATGCTTTTCATTATTACGAGTTAGAGAATCCCGGATTAGGTAAACGGTTTAAGACTGAAATAAAACGGGCAGTATTGAGAATAACGCAATATCCGAAGGCGTGGTCTGTGGAACGCGGCGATGTAAGAAAATATATCCTTCATACATTTCCTTACAAATTACTCTATTCTATCGAAAAAGATCATATTCTCATAATTGCAGTTGCTCATCAGCATCGTAAACCGGATTATTGGATTGAACGTTAGAACTTAACGGACGTATTCCGAATGATACAGATACGAAATCTACATAAGCAATTTGACGGCAAAATCGTTTTGCGCGGCGTGGAACTGGACGTGTACGACGGCGAACGTCTGGTGATTATTGGACGCAGCGGCTGCGGCAAAAGCGTCTTGCTTAAACATATTATCAATCTGTTGCAGCCGGATAAGGGCTATATTTTAGTGGATGATATTCCCATAAAAAAAGTAGGGCAGAAGGACTTGTTCTTTCTGCGCAAACAATTCGGTTTCCTTTTTCAGGGCGCCGCCTTGTTCGATTCCATGTCCGTCGCCGAAAATATCGCCCTGCCTTTGGTGGAACATACCAGGATGACTCACGACGAAATGATGAAAAAAGTGGCCGAAAAGCTGGAACTGGTTGGCCTGCCCGGCATAGAGCATTTAAAACCGTCCGAGTTATCCGGCGGTATGAAAAAACGGGTTGGCCTGGCCCGGGCCATTGTAATGGACCCCAAGTACATCCTGTATGATGAACCGACCACCGGACTCGATCCCATCATGGCCGCCAATATCGATAAGCTGATCATCGATTTAAGCGAAAAGCTCAAGGTAACTTCCATTGTGGTTACGCACGATATGCAGAGCGTGTCCAAGGTAGCCGACAGGGTGGTGATGCTGCACAACGGACGGATTCTTTTTGGCGGTACGGTGGATGAATTGTATGCCAGCAAAGACCCGGTGCTCAAGCAGTTTGTAAACGCCGAAACCGACGGCCCCATCCAGCCCAAACCGTTTAAATATTAGCGTTCTTGCCGAAACTCTCATATACACATTGTAAACTATGCATCTTTTTATAAGGAATGGAAGGGCATTTTATCTGGTGGCAATATTCGTTGGTCTCATTTACGGCGCTAACGATATGGCCGAGTTACGTACTTTCCCTGAGCTCACAGGAAAGAAAATATATAAATTAGAGACCGCCCAAAAAGGATATTTTGCCGTTTGTTATGACGGAGAGGGACTTTTGTTTTGGGAAGGAGCTAAATGGAACCCCTTTAAGCCCAGGCTGCCCTTACGGGAAATGGTGACTATCACCGGGTTAAAAGTTTTTTCTCCGACAAATATATGGGTCTTTTACGAATCTATCCCAAGGGATTACTACACGCAATGCCTGCATTTTGACGGAAAACGCTGGCAAAAAATTCATTTACCCCAGTCCAATACTTTAGATCATTTCAGCTTCTTGGATTCCACCCGCTTTATGGCTGCTGGTTTTTGGGGCAGCCTGATCTATTTTGACGGTAATAAGGCGAAAAATCTTCCCCATATCCCTTTTGCTTATACGCGGGCAATTCATGCTCTTTCTGAAAATAGTTATATTATTGCTCTTGTTCTCGAAGAAAACGATGTTGATGTGCATTATTATTATGTGAACGATGGGAAATACACTTTTATATATTCGGGCGGAAGATATCCCCAGGATATTAGGCTGATTTTTGATCGACCTGATAAGGGATATATTATATCCGGGAAAAAATGTCTTTGGTATTCAGAGCAAAAATCATCCTTATTAGATTCGCTTATCGTTGAATCCAATTACACCTTTTTTAAAAACTCCTTATATTATTACGGAGATAAATGGATACGACGATATAATTTTGATAAAGAAAAGCTTCTGTTCTCCGCTCCGGAAATTAAAAAAGTGCATCCCCTGATACTTGGTGATTTTCTTCTGTTAACAAACTCTGGCAGGATTTTATATTATGGCCCTAAAAAACTGGGAAATCCGTATTTTACGGATAAACCGGCTTTTCGTTTGCATTGGTGGAACATGGGTAACAGCGGAGATTTTGGCACGGCTTTATATCGCAATAACAAGGAAGGTATTCATATATATATAGCTTCATATAGCCGGCCCAATACATTTATGCAGGTATCCAAAGATAAAAAAGATTTCATATTGAACGATATAATAAAAAAAAGCAATCTTTTTTATTATAAAAACCCCGGTGCAAAAACGTTACACCGCTTCTGGGATGCAGGCGTATTTTTTAACGATCTGGATAATGACGGCGATGTTGACGCTATTTTAACTACTTTAAGAGGAACAAATCGTCTGTTTGAAAATACCGGAGATGATTATTTTGTTGATGTTACATCGTTCACCGATTTTCAGGAAAAAGACCGGACCGGAAATATCCTTTGGACGGATTTAAACCGGGACGGTTATATGGATTTTATTGTAGGGGCCTCTTCCGGCCCGTTGCGCCTTTATTTAAACAAAGGTTATATGCGATTTGAAAATAAGACCGGCGCAGCATTCCTGCCCGATTCTATTAAAGGTTACACGCCTCGTTTGGCCGATGTGGACAATGACGGAGACCGTGATCTTTTTTTATTTAGAGCCTCCGGCAATATTTATTATTTTGAAAATCAAACCGAACCGCATCCCGGGGCAAAAATCGTTTTTATGAATAAAAGCGATCTTTCGCCTCAACTCACAAAACGGCCTTATGTCTATACCCAGACAATGGCTTTTGGCGATTATGACAACGACGGCGATCTTGATTTGTTTTTGGCCAATCGGGTTACGCCGCTGGCTCTTTTCGAAAATACCGGTGGAGGACGCTTTATAGATGTAAGCCGACAAAAAGGAATCGAAAAATCTTGTTTGGCTTATACGGCAAACTGGGGCGATTTCAATCTGGACGGATTTCAGGATATCTTTGTGGGAACTGTGGGGAAAAATTATATTTTATGGAATCATAATGCCCGTTATTTTGAAATGGATTCTATGTGCATACAGGAAAATTTCAAGGGCTTAACCGTCAGCTCGGTTGTAGGCGATGTAGATAACGACGGTGATCCGGATATCGTTGTTAGCGAATCGGAATTTGGGCATAGCGCAATTTACATAAACGGATTAAACCGTCATAATTCAATTTGTATTCGTTTCCCTTACACGAATTGCATAGGTACAAAAGTGTGGTTATATAAAGAAACCGCTAAACAAGAATCCAGCCGGTTAGCCGGTTTTCGCGATATCGAGCTAACCACCGGGTATATGGGCTCAGGCCTGCCGGAAGTCTGTTTTGGCGTGGAAAAAGACACGGAATATCGTGCCACCATTCGCCTGCCCAATGGTAAAGAAATCGTCAAAAACCATTTGAAGGCGGGAAATATTTATACAATGGCCAGAACCTGGGAACTCGGAAAATGGGAAAGCATGAAAGGCCGTCTTTTTTCCCTACTGCTAAACGGACGCAAACGGATTAAAACCATTCAATATTTTATGTTGTTCTTATTCTGGCTCATCCTAAACTGGGTTGCCCTGCGGCGATATAACTGGCCTAAATTCTATTTTTTGTTTTTTAATTTATCTGTTTTTAGCGTATTCTTCCTGCTCACAACTTTATGGCGCGGGCAGAATACTTCGCTTGAGCTCTTTATACCGCTTACTCTTACTATTTTAATTGGTTTGGGTATTTTTTATTTGATCAATCGTTACAGTCATTTATATTACGGCGACTTTTATTATTTCAAACTGTTTGATTTACTGAGGCAATACAATCACAGCAATAACGGTATTAAATATATCGATCATCTGATATTTTTATGCAATAATTATAATCCTTCCCAAAATTTACAATGGACAGAAAAGGTGCGGGAAGAACTCACCTATTTTAATGCCTATTCTATTCCTTTCCTGAAGCGCATCAATGAAATGTATAGCCGGTTGTACCATAAAAACCACTTACAAAAAAGTATGAAATCCATCGAATTATTGAGTAAAAAGATACTTTTCCGTAAAAAGCTTGGCGGCGATGGCATTGAACAGCGGTTGAAAGGAGAATTAACAAATCTGAAAAAAATCATTCTCAGAATCCGAACACAAATCGAAAAATTATATAGCGCTCCTCTATTGGATACCGTTACTGCCGCGGTGCGCAAGTTTCCTTTTTTCAATACGATTACGATAAAGAATGAATTGGAAGATACCAATCCCGCTGTATTGATACGTCGCGATGAACTGATTCAGGCATTAAGCAATGTAATGCAAAATGCTTTGGAAGCTATGCAAGATAAAAACGAAAAAATATTGGAAATTACCCTTAAAAAGAACACAGACATGGCTCTGCAAATTGCCATTCGTGATTTTGGAACAGGATTACATGCTGAAACGGATGTACTGTTCAAAGAGGGTTATTCCACTAAAAATTCTACCGGGCTGGGATTATATCATACTAAGAAAATTCTTGAAAATTTCGGAGGCGCTGTTCATTTGAAAAAACCGAAAGAAGGTGCTGGCGCAATTGTTGAATTAACATTAAGGCAAAGCTATGCAGACAACCATATTGATGATTGATGACGATCCTTTTTTCTTGAATGAATACGCCAAAACGCTGAAAGAGAAATATCAGGTGCATACGGCGCAGAATATTCTGGATGGGTTAGACCTGATCGAGGATGTCCAGCCTAATGTGCTGCTGCTTGATATTTCGCTGAACAGCGCATTCGAAGGTTTGGAAGCCTTACCCGCTATTAAGGAAAAATTTCCCTGGCTGCCTGTGATTATGGTTACCAACCATGACTCGCATACCCTGTTTAAACATTCCCGCCAACACGGAGCGGATGAATATTTTGTGAAATCTTCCAGCCTAAATGAATTGAAAAAACTGATCTATACTGTTCTCATCAAATATAAAGCGCCGCTTGAGTCTGAAGCCGGCGTCATTGTAGAGTCGCCTCTGATGAAAAAAGTTTTTAGCGACGCTGCCCGGGCTGCAAAATATGATAACAGTATTCTGCTGGTCGGTCCCAGCGGCAGTGGAAAAGAAGTGCTGGCCCGTTATATTCATCGGCGTAGCGATCGAAAAGACGGCCCCTTTATAGCCGTTAATTGCGGCGCTCTGGTGGAAACGCTGGTTGCAAGCGAGTTGTTCGGCCATAAAAAAGGCGCTTTTACCGGCGCATTAACGGATCAAATAGGAAAGATAGAGCAGGCGCAGGGCGGCACTCTGTTTTTAGATGAACTGGAAGACTTGTCGCCGCAGGCTCAAGCGGCTTTGCTTAGAGCTTTACAGGAAAAGAAGATACAACGCCTGGGCGGCGCCCGATTTATTGATGTGGATTTCAGATTGATTTCCGCCGTTAAAAGCGATTTGCTTTCTTTAATACAGAACGGTCATTTCCGTGAGGATTTGTATTACAGAATCGGCAGCTTTGTTCTCTTTATCCCTTCCTTAAAGGATCGCGAAGAAGAAATTATACCGCTGGCTTATTATTTTTTACGAGAGTTTTGTAAACGTCATAATATAACAGAAAAAGAATTTACACCCAAGACTTTACATATCCTTAAAGCCTATCACTGGCCGGGAAACGTACGTGAGCTGAAAAACGTTATTGAACGAGCTGTTATGCTTAGCCGCGGGAAGCAGATTTCTCCCGCTGAGCTGCAGATACAGCAGACAGAAAATAAATCAAGCGGTCATATACCGTATATCGCAGCGCGGAATTATATGTTCAGAGAATTCCGGAAAGAATATATTAAGAAGGCCTTATTACGCAATAACGGCAATATAAGCAAGACAGCGCAAGATAGCGGCCTTTCCCGCAGGGCGCTGCAAAATATGATAAAAGAATTAGGCTTATAGCGTCTGTAAACTTTTCTTCTCATTTTATATAACCGCCTGTATTTACAAAACATACGCCCATCGATATTAAACTACAACTCCATTTGCCCGCTCAAATGTAAACTTTATTTCTCAAAATCCCATTTCGTATTCCGGCGATATCCAGATAAGTCCTTAAAAAACAATGCATGATAATACTGGCAAACAAATTGCATATAAGGATAGTCAAAGAACAAACTTTATTTGAACATGTCCCATATTAAATTTTTGGTAAAAATCAGTAACGCGGTTGGTTATGTGCTAATCGCCACCATTGTCCTCAGTCCCATCGGTTTTATCCAGGTGCTGTTAGGGCATTTATTGTTGCTGGAGATTGAAAAGAGGAGAGTATTATGACAAATCCATGTGCAAAATGCGGTGCGATAGACAGTAGAGAGAGTCCGTCCAGCCGGGATAGCAAATATTATGAATGCGTTGTTTGCGGAGCTCAGCTTTGCACGAATTGCGGCAGTAACGGGCAAACCTGTCCCGTTTGCAGGCAGGGCTATTTAAGCCTGAGAAGAAGAATGTTGTAAAGACGTTAAGTGTGAGAATTATGAACTTTTGATGAATTAAAATAGAGGGATTAACCGATGAAATGTGTTCAGTGCGGTTCAACGGGTGGACGCAAGATAGCAAAACATATAGTCTAATTCTTATATAGATACCAACTAATATTGAGGATACTATGCATAAATCTTTTTTATTCAAAACAATCACCATTTTATTTTTAATTTCTAAAATATTTTTTTTGTCAAGTTGTAGCAATGAACCAAAACCTGAATCCTTCGGATGGTATGCTATAACAAAAAGTAATGAGTTTATCAAACTACAGCCGCAAAAATCTGAAACAGATGGCTGGATCCCTACATGGTATATAGGAATACCAAGATTATCTAAAATAGTTATTCCCGATACGTCAATTTATTTTATTATTTATGATAACGATGTCTCAAATTTATCCCAGGGACTTAAGTTATCTAGTTTAAAATATAGAACTCATACTGAAAGAAAAAATCTATTTGTTCCAGAAGAATCAATTTCTATTGAAATTGTTCCTATTAAAAACGAATCAAGCATGTATAAAATAATACCAACAGAACAATTGAGTAATGGTAGTTATGCATTGTATATTAGCAATAATGAACAATTCGTTCGAGGCTCTTTGGTGTTTGACTTTACTATAACTACTAATTGATTAATCTAGTAGGACACATTACACCGGCTGTAACTCGGACGCGAGCATGCATGATAAGAAGTGCGAGATGTCAGTTTTCAAGTGTGCGCGCACCGATTAAATCCATTAGCTATACTGAAAATTATCACAACGTTTTTCTATGTAGCACTTGAATAACAAAAGGATCAAAATGAGTGATGAAACTACTAATGTCCAATGGGTTAATGTGGCTCGTGGAAGAAATGAATTCAATGCACGAGTTGAAATAGGTGAGGAACTAAAAGCGCATGATTTTGGCATTGGCTGTTTACGTTGTAATACAGCAAACCCCCTTTTGCCATGTCCTAATTGCGGGAGTGAAGTTTTCCAATTTGGTGTAAACAAAGATAATTACATTGGAATCTTTTGTAGCAGTTGCAACAAAGGCTTTACATCGTTTAAATGCAGAGAATGTGATACCGAAAATCCCATTAACCATGAGACTGTTATCAGGAAGAAAAAAGGAGGCTGTTTCATTGTAACTGCGGCATGTGGTGATGTCAATGCTCCCGAAGTTTTGTTTTTAACCCGTTTTAGAGATAACATACTGGCAAGATATCCAGCTGGCAGAATTTCCATTCAAATTTACTATTCAATTTCTCCAAAATTAGCAGGGGTGATCAGCCAGAGTAATTATTTACAAAAAACTATTAGATTGCTTTTTATAAGACCAACAATATCTCTGCTTCGCATTCTTCGAGTGAACAAATAAAAAGATTATAGAGTGAGTAATGAAAATTTCTCTATGGGAAATAGAACCATTTAATATCCCACCAGTCGCCAATGAAGAAGCAGGCACATTTATGAAACATCTTTCAGGTAATGAGACCTTTGAATATGTGGGAGAGAAAAGACCTCAATCGATGTGCATTTTTGATATGCAATACGACTACCCAAATCATTGTTATGCTTATGGGCTATTATTATCTATCGATGTTGATACGTTTTACAGCATATGTAAAAATGTGATTCATGAAGAAATAGAACCAATAATAAAAAAGTATTCATTAGGTTCAATCAAAATTGAATTTGGTGGAGACTTGAATGAGGTGAAAATTAAACAAATCAAGTAAAATTTTAATTCAAAATTCAGGAGAGAAATTATGAAATGTGTTAGTTGTGGTTCAACTGAAAAATCTGGTAAGTATTTTTTTGTATGTGACAAATGCGGTGCTCAATTCTGTAATAGTTGCGGTTCAAAAGGAAAACAATGTCCAAAATGTAGGAAAGGATATCTAAAATGAAGACATGATAAATACTTTAAACATATTAAAAGGTAGTGTCAAAAGTTTTATGAAAAAATGAAAAACCTAGATTATCTTCTCTTCTATGTGGCTCAGAAAATATTTACCGGATGGGATTCTGTCAAGACCATACAAAGTTCCCTTCACTCGGTCTTGACAGAACCCCATCCGGCAAAAAGGATGCTCTTTACCACTTGGGAAGAGATAGAGTGAAGATTGATATATTGTTCTTTGAAAATTGAATTATGCAGCTCCGTCTAAGCCGGACAGGCCATTGAAATAATCTTAGCCCATCTACCCTGAATTACAAGGAGTCAAATATGAGTTTAACGTTCGTACAAATTTGTCGTTAGATACAAGAATCAAAAATGTTTATTCAACTCTCAGGGAGGAGTTTCATTCAAGTGGTAAATTGGAAAATTTACAGAATTCCCTGTTGGCAAATCCATTAGGAATAAATTTATTGTTATTTACCACTGATGGAAGAATGGTAATTTCTTCAAGATCAAGTCGCGTATTGGTTAGACCTAATGAATTGGGACCATCAAGTTTTGGTGATTTAATTTATATGGATTTACCAACAACAAGCCAACTAAAGCTAAATCATTTTCCCCACTTGCGTGAGACGTTTGAAGAGTTAGGATTACATCCTGAGGATATAGATAGCACTGAAATCACTTTTTAGGGTCTTGCACGTGAGTTGATTAGAGGGGGTAAACCTGAAATGTTTTTTACAGCAAACACATTTTTATCAGAGGACGAGTTCAGGAAAAGACGGATAGTAGCTAAAGACAAATACGAATCGAGAAAATTGATCTTTTTTGATTTTGGACGAATCAGTACAGCCAAACTTAATACAGAACAGGAAAAACACAGGTTTTTATCACGTGTTGATAACCTTATAGATTCACTTTCTGAAAAATGTTCTATACCGTTGTGGGGAAATATTGCTTTTTGGATTAAACATCGCCTCGCTGAATGAGTTGGCGCCAATTAAGTCAAACAGCTAACAATTCATACACCCGGCAAAAGGGCTCTGTATTTTTAAGAATGTTCAGTGACCGCGCGAAACTCATATAAGATTCTCAGCCAAAAGTTCCAAAACCCTATTGCAGGTGATGACCGTATTAGGCAATAAAAGATTTGGAGGTTTACTCATGAGATTTATATCATCTTTATATTTACTGTTTGCGGTTCATATTTCGCTTTATGCTCAATGGTCAATTAAAACAAGTGGAACTAATGCAGATTTAATCGATGTACATTTTATTAATCCTACTGTGGGTTATGCCTGTGGATATGTCTCGGATGCAGGAGGTATTATCATAAAATCTAATGACGGTGGCGAAAATTGGTTCATTCAATTATCAGGAACTGATTTTATACCCAGGTCAATTTATTTTATTGATGAAAATACTGGCTGGGTGGCAGGTGACGCAGGGGGTAATGAAGCAAGAATTTTAAAAACGACAAATGGCGGTACAAATTGGTTACCTATTAATGTTGGATCATTTTTAGGACTTTTTTCAATTTATTTTACTGATCAAAATCACGGATGGGCAGTTGGGAATTTTGGAACAATAATTTCAACAACTGATGGTGGTAACAATTGGACAGCACAAAGTGGAACATCGAATTCATTACTATCTGTATATTTTATTGATAATCTTACAGGTTGGGCAGCAGGTTTGGGTGGTACAGTTTTAAAAACAACTAATAGTGGGAACAATTGGGTATCTCAAACCATTGGTACTAATATTACAATATCTGATATATCTTTTATTAATACAAATTCTGGGTGGATGGTTGGTCAGGCAGGTTCATATCCCAATTTTGAGGGAGTATGTTATAAATCGCTGGATGGAGGTAGTAGTTGGTCAAAAACCCATAACGGCCAAGGATACTATCTAAGTGGAGTAGATTTTCCCCAAGTAAATACAGGCTGGGCAGTAGGATTTAGTGGGAAAATAATTAGTACAACAGATGCCGGTGATAACTGGTCTCCTCAGCAAAGTGGCACAGTGAATAGGATTAACTCAATTACTTTTTATGATAAATATTTGGGTTGGGCTGTGGCTGATCAGGGAACCATATTGAAGACACTAAATGGAGGAGGTCTTTTTAGTAAAACCTCATTGACAACGAGTGCATCTGCTGGCAGCCAAAGTCTTGAAGTTGAAAGTACCTCAGAATTTTCTATCGGTGATAACATAGTTATTAACTCTGGGAGACCAAACGAGGAAACCAACACAATTATTGGCTTTGGATCAATTCTTCTCCAAACACCATTACAGTTTAATCACTCACCTGGCGAATTGATTCTAACTGTAAATCCGACGTCTATAAATGAAAAGCGAATCTACATTCCTAATGAATTTGTTCTTTACCAAAACTATCCCAATCCGTTTAATCCGACCACGTCTATCAGCTATCGGTTACCCGCCCCGAGCGATGTAGAATTAACGGTTTACAATGCCCTGGGGCAAAAGGTGGCCACGCTGGTCAAGGAAAAACAGCCGGCCGGACAATACAGCGTAAATTTTGACGCCGGAGGATTGGCCAGCGGCGTGTACTACTGCCGTTTACAGGCCGGTAATTTCCGCCAGGTAAAAAAGATGCTATTAATCAGATAGTAATAACACAAATAAATATAAAAAAGTCCCGCGAGAGATTACAGAACGAAAAATATATGGATAAAAGTAGCGCGGCTTAAAGCTTTATAAAAGTTTTTATATATTACTCAGATTTCACTCCGCTTAAACGGTAGTGTAAATTATATAAGATAAGGTTTTTTGATAAATCTGATCAATTTTTACTAATCAATAATAGAAACTTTAGGAAGGATATCATCATGTTCGGTCTGGGAATGTCTGAAATTGCAATACTTTTAGTAATTGTTCTTATTATCTTTAGCGCCTTCAGTAGGTCGGGGATGGGCACAAGAGTTTCGAAAGCAACTTTGGTTTTAAGAGAATTTACAATTCATCCAACGCCTTCTGACGGTTTAATAGTTAAAATAGCCGGACGTGCTGCAGGTTTTAAAGGCTGGTTGTTAACTGTCACTGGCATTGATGCGGAGACCGTGTTGGCTGTCTCTGAAAAAAATATCTCGTTTACCAGCTCGAGTCTTTCGGGAGAAATCAAACGTCTTATACCTTTAACAAATGTTTCCAGTACACATTGCGGCTACAGCAAGCCAATTTTGTTTTTAATAATAGGAACCGTTTTTATATTGCTTGGCATTGTAGGAGCTATAATATCCAAATCTCCCATGCCTATGATACCCAATATAATTTTAGGCATTATTTTCTTTGTTATCTATTCCTTTAATAAAAAGATATTGGTTTCTGTGGAGACCAAAGGCGGCGCTGTTATTGGAATATCTTTTAAACGAAGTCTGATCGAAAATGTGGATGTCAATATTAGCGAAGCAAAGAAAGCCATTTCTGTAATTAATGATACGATTATTGGCTCTACTCTAAAAGAATAGTTTGCGAAGGCCTGAAAAAGAAAACAAATTAACGGGACAAAAACTCATATTTTTCTTTAATAAGGTCCTTTTAAATATTTTTATTTGCTTTCATTGCATTCTTTATCCCCAGATAAACAGCCGCTAATATCAATCCCGCGCCGGGGTAAAAACTCAACGGCGGGATTTCCGCCAATAAAACTGCCGCGTATATTGTAGCCAGAACAGACTCCGATAAAAGCGCTAGGTTTACCCTGTATACCGGCATGCGCTGCGCAGCCCAGTTTAATACCGAGTGGCCAATCAGGTTGGGGCCCAGACCCAGCAGAATGAGCCACTTCCAATCGTTTGCCGAAACAGACCAAAATGGGATATGCAGCAGGAATAACGTAATAAGAATAAACCCGGCGGCAATGCTGTACACCCAAAACAGATAGCGCAGGATCGGCAGGCCGCCGCGGGAAACACGGGCGATAATCAGGTAAGCGGCTATAAAGAAGGCCGAAACCAGCGCCAGACCGTCTCCGGCAAAAGCGGAAGCGGCGCCAAAGAGGTTGTTTGATGTAATAATGAACATACCGGCTAATCCGGCCAGTCCGGCCCACAAAAGATCCCTGCCTGCTTTTTCTTTTAAAAACCACAGCGAAAGCAGCCAGGCAAACAACGGGTGCGTGCTTTCAAGAAAAATTGAATTGCCGACCGTGGTAAGCTGCAACGAATAAATCCACGTATAAAAATGAAGCGCTAAAAATACCCCCGCAGCCAATAAAAATCGGATATTTCGGAAGGAAATCGGTAGTCTGTTGCGTTTATTCCTGAAAGAGAAGGGCAATAAAAACAGACTGCTGAAAATCAATCGGTAAAAAGTAATGGTTAATGGGTGCAAATCACCCATCATACGGATCAGTATGGAACTCCAGGAGATAACCAGGATACCGATGAACAGAATGAAAACGGTTTTCGGATTTTGTTTTTCACTTTGCATAACAATCCCGGCAGGGTTAATTTGTCCGGCAGGCATAAGATAGATAAATCCGGCGGTATGATACAAATTTCAAAAAGAATAAAGATTTGCCATTTTCCGATTAAATCCAAACAAGCGAGGACAAATTGTGCAAGAATTAGCGGAACGGATGATAAAAAAAGCCCTGCAGGCTGTTGACCCGTATCATCTTATCCGGCGGCAATTACGGTACGAAGACAGCCGGCTGCATATTCAGGATCGGTTAACGCTGCGTCTTGAGGATTATAAACATATCTATTTACTCGGTATCGGCAAAGGCGTGGCGCCTATGGCTGCCGCAATGGAAGAACTGCTGGGCAAACGGCTGGATAAAAGCCGCGTTATCGTAAAATATGGTCATGGTCAGTCGTTAAATAAAAGCGAAGTCTTCGAAGCAGGGCATCCCATTCCCGACGCCAACACCTTGCAGGCCTCGCAAAAACTACTGGAGCTGGCCGAAGAAGCGGGGGCGGACGATCTTGTATTTGTTCTGATAACCGGCGGCGGATCGGCTTTGTTCGAACTTCTGCCGCGGGATATGAATCTGGACGATTTAGCCGGAATAAACAACATGCTCCTGGCCAGCGGCGCTTCTATTGATGAGATTAACACCGTACGCAAGCATCTGTCCCTGGTCAAAGGCGGCCGGCTGGCACAGAAGATAGCGCCGGCCCGCTGCGTTTCGCTTATCTTGTCCGATGTGATCGGTGATCCGTTGGAAAGCATCGCTTCGGGTCCCACGGCTCCCGATCCCACTACGTTTGAGCAGGCGCGCCATATTCTGGATAAATATCGTCTATGGGATAAATTATCGCCAAAAATCCAACACATTATCGAGGGCAAAAACCGGGATGTGAAAGAATCGCCGGATGCAGACCAGCCCGTTTTCAAAAACGTAAACAATATCATCATCGGGAATAATCGTCTGGCCCTGAAAATTCTGGAAAAGGAAGCCGGAGAAGCCGGGCTGAATACGCTCGTATTAACCGACCGGGCCGAAGGCGAGGCGCGGGAGCTGGGCGTTTTTCTGGCCGGCGTTCTGCGCAGCGCAAAAGAAGACGCCCTGCCGGTTGCGGCTCCGGGATGTTTGATTTTAGGCGGAGAACCGACAGTTTCTATTAAAGGAACAGGCAAAGGCGGTCGAAATCAGGAATTAGTACTGGCCGCATTGCTGGCTTTAAAAAATTATAACAGGCCGTTCTATCTTTGCAGCGTAGGCAGCGACGGCACAGACGGGCCGACCGACGCCGCCGGCGCCTGGATAAACGAAAAAACCTGGGCAAAAGCCGTGCAAAACAAACTAAACGCCCTGGAATATCTGGAAAACAACGATTCATATTCATTTTTTAAGGTGCTTAATCAATTGATCATCACAGGTCCGACCCGAACGAATGTTATGGATCTGATCTTTTTTTTAGTTTAGGATATTTTTATGGATAAAGCCCGATCGGAAGACCCCAAAATGCTGGAAAAGCTGAAATCGGAAACTTCCGTCCTGATTGTGGACGATGAAAAGCCGATCGTTCGCACGCTAAAGAAATATCTGGAAATGGAAAAATATAAGGTCATTACCGCCTCCAGCGCAGAAGAAGGTTTTCAGCTTTATCAAAATTACAGTCCCCGAATTATTCTTATCGACATACAGCTCCCCGGCGTTTCGGGTATCGAACTTCTTGATTTGATCCGTTCCAAAGATCAAAACACGGAAATTATCATCATCAGCGGGCACGGAACAATGGATACCGCGGTAGAAGCCATGCGCCGGCAGGCTTCCGATTTTCTAACCAAACCCATCGAGCTGGATGCTCTGGGCCAAACCGTTTTGCGCTCTTTGCGCCGCTTGGCCAAAAAAAATCTGATATCCGACGATTGTTCTATTCTTGAGAAAGAAATCCGTCAATTAAGAGAGCGAGCCGCATATCTGGAAGAAAAATTGCGTCGTACCCCGAATGCGGTTATGACCTATGACCGGAACGGACGAATATCATCCCTGAATGAGGAAGCTGTCAGGATAACCGGTTATACTCAGGAGGAATCGATCGGAAAAATGGTCAGTGAGTTGTTTATTACCTCCGGACCGCTTCTTCAAGCGGAAGATATGGATACGAACAACGGCGAAAGAAGAAATGTGATCGGTCAGGTTCTGACCAAAGAGCAGCAAATTCGTTATTTTAACCGCAACGCCAATATATTGCGCAGCAACAGCGGCCAGCCCATAGGCGGGATCGAAAGCTTTTGGGATGTTACCGAACAAGTGAACAACGACCGCCTGCTGGAAAAACGGTACCTGCAAGTACAAACAATCAATGAGATCGGGAAACTGGTTGCCGCCAGCACCGATCTGAGCCAGGTAATGGATTTCGTCTGTCAGCGTTTGTTCCAAACTTTTTTCGAATCGTCGCAGATCGGCATATTTTTACGCGAAGAAAGCAAGGGGATGTTTGTCTTAAAATCGCTGGCCGGGTACAATATAGACCGTGTGCTCAAAAACTATCCCATCGGAACAACCTTTGAACGGGACACCGGCATCATCTGTGAAGCGGCAAAAAAAGGCCAGCCGCTCATCGTCAACGATCTATCGAAAGATTCTTCCAGAAAAGCTCAGCTTATGGACAAGGCAACCAGCGTATTTGTTTACCCCATTCATAGCGCCAATTACATTGCCGGCATCCTTAATATAGAAAATATCGAACGGGTCGATTTGGATGAATCCGACCGGTTTATGCTGGAAGCTGTGGCGGAGTACCTGGGGATCAGCATAGAGCGTATCGGTTTGATGACCAAGATTACCGAACAGAATAAACTTCTGGAACGTCAGGCCAAAGACCTGAAAAAAGCTCTGCGCAAAGTGGAATCGCAAAAACAGATCATCGAGCAGCAAAATGAGCAAATGATTAAGGAACTGAAAAAGGCCGGTGAATTTCAACTAAGCCTGCTGCCGGAAGTGCTGCCGGCGTATGATGACGTCCGATTTGCTGCCGATTTCCATCCATCCAGCCAGTTGGGGGGCGATTTTTACGATATTCTTGAGCTTGATGGGCATCTGATCGGGATACTTGTGGCCGATGCCTCCGGACACGGGCCTACGGCGGCGATGCTTTCGGCCATGTTTAAAATGAGTTTTGAGAAGTATGCGCCGGAATCGAAGAATCCCGCCGAGGTGTTCGAAAAACTGAATCAGGATTTTTGCAAGGTATTGCAAATGGGCGAATTTTTTACCGCCTTTTATGTCGTGTACGACCGCGTCCGGCGTAAATTGTATTACAGTAACGCTGCGCATCCTCGTGCTTTGCTCTACGATTATACCAAAAAGAATATCAGCGAATTGGACACGGATGGCTTCCTGCTAGGCGTAATGGAACAGGGAATTACCTATGAATATAAAGAAATGATCATGCCCGAACGCACCCGTTTGCTTATTTACACCGACGGTATAAACGAAGCAATGAATGAACAGCATAAAATGTACGGCCATCAACGCATCAAAGATCAACTGGTCAGTTATGCAGACGCTGAAGCCCCCGATTTTATCCGGGCGGTAAAAGAAGACCTGGTACAATACACCAAAAGCGATGTCTTCAATGATGATGTAACCATTGTAGTCATGGATTTACAGCAGTAAAATATGATTGCCTCCCGGATTCTTTCATTATCCCCTTTCATCATAACCTATTTTCGTTTAATTTAGAACCCGTAACCCGTTTCGTATTAAAAACTTCCTTAAATTGTATGATCAAGGTAAACGACAAACTCCTGCAAAAAAAAATAGACGCCTTTTACGCCTGCGGCCAGGGACATGTGTTTCGCTTTTGGGGTGATTTGAACCGCGAGCAAAGAGATACGCTGCTCAGTCAGATAAAGCAGGTGGACCTGGAATTAATGGAACGTTTATATGACGATTGGCGCAAAAGAGAGCAAAAGGGAACATCCTTACCCAATCTGGAACCGGCGGAAATTATCACGCTCGACCAGCGCCTGAAAAGAGACGCCGAAGCCCGGGCCATCGGCGAACAGGCCTTATCGGCGGGAAAGCTGGCCGCTTTTTTAGTTGCGGGCGGGCAGGGCTCACGTCTGGGCTTTGACGGGCCCAAAGGCGCCTTTCGGATAACGCCGGTTAAACAGAAAACGCTGTTTCAACTGCATGCCGAAAAAATTAAGGCGCTGAGTTTAAGCTATAAAACCGTCATCCCCTGGTACATTATGACCAGCCAGGCCAATCACCGGCAGACGGTGCGGTTTTTCGAGCAACAGGACTATTTTGGCCTGGAAAAAGCGAATGTCGTTTTCTTTTCGCAAGAAATGCTGCCGGCTATGGATAAACACGGAAAACTGCTACTGGCGGATAAAAACCGGCTGTTTATGAGTCCCAACGGTCACGGCGGTTCCATCAAAGCGCTTTGGGACAGCGGCGCTCTGGCCGATATGAAACGGCGGAACATCGCCTACCTGTTCTATTTTCAGGTGGATAACGCTTTAACCCGCATCTGTGACCCGGCCTTTATCGGCTATCATATTTTGCACGAATCGGAAATGTCCGGTAAAGTGGTGCGTAAGCGCTTCCCCGAGGAAAAGATGGGCGTGATCTGCAAAATCAACGGAAAAACCGGATTAGTGGAATACAGCGATCTGGATGAAAAGAATATGCGAGCGAAGGAATCCGACGGCTCGCTGCGTTTTTGGGCCGGCTCTATCGCCACACATGTAATTAACGTGGATTTCCTGTGGCGCGAAAATGAACAGGGCTTTCGTCTGCCATACCATTTTGCCGAAAAAGCAATCCCCTATGTGGACGAAAAGGGAAATCCGGTTAAACCGGAGGATAAGAACGGTTTAAAATTTGAAACTTTTGTTTTTGACGCCCTGCAGGATGTCCGTTCAACGGTTACGGTGGAAGTGGAACGGGAGGAAGAATTCAGCGCCCTTAAAAATAAAGAAGGCTTGAATAGTCCCAAAACGGTAGTCGAGGATTTGCTGCGCCTGTATGCCCGCTGGCTGCGCAGTGCCGGGGTGGATATTCCCGTAAACAAAACGGGCCTGCCAGCGTACAACATAGAAATCAGCCCGCTTTTTGCTTTGGAAGCGGAAGATGTTCGAAAGAAGCGCCGGCAGATTCCGCAACCGCATAAAAATATGTATTTAGAATAAAAGGGTGATCTTATGGATGAAAACATGCGTAATACTCTGCGCCGTATTCACCGGGTTAATCGCACGCTTTGGCTGGGTATTTTTAGCGGCGTGGTGATTCTGATCGTGATTGCTTTCTTCTTTTATTTTGGCACTTTTTTGGACAGCCCCGTCGTAGGAATACGCCATCCGCTTAATCAGGCTTTGATGTTTCTTGTTTTTGCGCTGCTGTTGCTCATTATGTATGTAAAGCGTAACTACCTGCAAACCGAAAAAATAATCAGCCGGGCTCAGCGCCGCGAACTAAGCATTACTGCGGTGGATGTAACCGATTTAGTGAGTACTTTTGGTAACGAAACCAATCTGCTGGCCAAAATTCTGATCATTATGCGCCGTTACTATATGGTAATCTGGTCTGCTGCGGAATTAATCGTAGTGGTTGGCTTTATTCAATATGTGCTCACCTTGTCGATCCGTTCATTCCTGATCTACGGTCTCGTGGGTACATTATCGTTGGTGATTAATTTTCCCCGTTTTTCCTTTGTAGAAACCATGTACTATAAGTTGGATTTATCGGAAACAGTATCTAAAGAAAATGTGAGGTAATCATGTATAAGAAGGGTGCTATCGAAGGTGTGGTAATCAAACCGTTAAAAAAATATATTGACGATCGCGGCTGGTTGGTGGAATTATTTCGCCACGACGAACTGGATGAGGATGTGTATCCCGTTATGAGCTATGTATCGGAAACGCTGCCGGGCGTGGCCAGAGGTCCGCACGAGCACAAGGATCAAACCGATTACTTTGCCTTTATTGGTCCTTCCAATTTTAAACTGTACCTTTGGGATAATCGGGAAGGGTCTCCCACCTTTAGCAATAAAATGGTTGTTTATCTGGGGCAGGATAATCCCGCTGTGGCCATTGTGCCGCCGGGGGTGGTACACGCGTATAAAAATGTAGGCGCAACGCCCGGACTGGTTTTTAACGCACCCAACCGTCTTTTTGCGGGAAGAGACCGCAAGGAGCCTGTGGATGAAATCCGGCACGAAGATAACCCCGACGCGCCGTTTTATTTGGATTAGCCGGTGTTTTGGTAATAATCACTATTTTCTGAGTTATGGATATAAACGAATTTTTTGGCACCAAAAAGGACGCTCAACCCGCCGGGCAGCGACCGGTCGCCGCCTCCGCATCATTAACCGTGGCGCCGTTGCTATACGGGTTGGAAAAATCAAGCGGAGCCTATCGGCTTATTGTGGATAACCCTGCCGCCTGCAGCCGCCGTCTCAAAGAGGGCGAAGTGCATCTGGCGCTTATACCCTCTATCGATTATGCCCAGGGAAAGGGCAGTTGGCTGATCGTGCCGGATTTGTGTGTTGCTCATTCCGGGGCATCCAAATCAATATGTCTGTTCTTTAATGAAAATGTATCCCGTTTACGTACCGTCGCTCTAAATAAAAACACGCCGTCCGAAGAAATATTGTTGAAAATTCTGCTCAATGAACGTTATCAAAGCCTTCCGGAATTCATTTATACGGAAAGCGATCCGCAAAAAATGCTTTCCGCGGCGGATGCAGCGCTTATGGTAGGTGATGCGGCTCTCGGTTTTCAAAATACCAATCCGCATTATATCGATCTTACGGAAGAGTGGTATGATTTTACAGGACTGCCCTTTGTCGCTTCGCTCTGGTGCGGTAATGAATTACTGCTCAACCTAAGGGATGTGGAGCGTCTGCGCGCTTCTTTCGCGTTTGGGCAAGAGCAAATGCAGTCGATTTGCGAGAACTGGGCTAAATCGCATCCGCTGGCCGTTTCGGATTGTCTTGATGTATTAAACAAGAAAGTTTATTACACTTTGAAAGAAGAGGAACAGGAAGGATTAAAAGAGTATTTTCGTTACGCCTTCTATCTCGGATTTACAGATCACATACCGGATTTGCATTTCTGGCAGGAACCATAACCAATTAAGTGAGGGCTTACCATGGACATCGTCTTTCAACAAATATTGGAACAACCATTGCTGTTGGCAGCGGCCCTGATTATCGTAGTGCTTTTAGCCTATTTTTTAATCAAAAAATTGATGAAACTGGCTTTGATTCTGATTGTAATCGGCGCTGCGTTTTTGGCCTATATTTACTTTACCGCCGATAATCCTCAGGAAAAGATCGAGCAGATTCTGGATACCGGTATGGAAAAAATCGAACAGGTGCAGGACGGCGCCGGCGCTTTGAAGGAACAAATCGAAAAGAAAGTGGATGAATTGAATAAGAAATAAGTAGAGGAGTTGCCATGTTTGGAATGAGATGGGTTCTGATGTTTTTATTTTTTGTTTCGGCCGTTTATTTACAGGCCGCACAGGACGAGAGTGGTTTACTGCGTTTCCCGGCTATCTATGAAAATCAGGTGGTGTTTACCTATGCCGGTGATTTATATACCGTGCCGGTCTCCGGCGGTGTGGCCCGGCGGTTAACCAGCGACGAAGGTTTTGAGATGTTCGCCCGCTTTTCACCGGATGGCAAGACCATTGCCTTTACCGGACAATATGACGGCAATACCGAGATTTATCTTATACCGGCCGAAGGAGGCGCTCCAAAACGATTGACCTTTACGGCAACGCTGGGCCGGGACGATGTGGCCGACCGCATGGGGCCGAATAACATTACTATGACCTGGCTGCATGATAACAAAACGATTGTATTCCGGTCACGGATGAAATCTTTCAATAGTTTTAAGGGCTCGCTATTTAAGGTAAATACGGAAGGCGATATGCCCGAACAGGTGCCGGTGCCATTCGGCGGCTTCTGTTCCTTTTCGCCCGACGATAGCAAAATGGCTTATAACCGCGTGTTTCGCGAATTCCGTACCTGGAAACGTTACCGCGGCGGAATGGCCGACGACGTCTGGATTTTTGATCTCAAAACCAAAAAACTGGACAACATAACCAACCATCCGGCACAGGATATCATTCCCATGTGGGCCGGTAATCGCATCTATTTTATATCCGATCGCAAGCCGGAAAAACGGATGAATTTGTATGTATATGATCTGAAAACCAAAGAAACCCGCCAATTAACCCATTACACCGACTACGATATCAAGTTTCCGTCGCTGGGTAAAAAAGCGATTGTTTACGAGTATGGCGGTTTCCTGTACAGATTTGATCTGGATATCGAAAAGGCGCAAAAGATTCCCGTTATCATTCCCGGTGATTTTCCGGATAGCCGGGCTCATTTTAAAAAGGTGGATAAAAATATCGCCAATTATGAAATAGCCCCCGACGGCGCCCGCGCTTTGTTTGGCGCTCACGGGGATGTGTTTACCGTACCCCGTGAACACGGCATTACCCGCAACTTAACGCAGTCTCCCGGGGTTCACGAACGCAACGCCAGATGGTCTCCTGACGGGAAATGGATCGCCTTTATTTCCGACCGCAGCGGCGAGGACGAAATCTATATCATACGTCAGGAAGGCGGTTCAGACCCCATCCAGATAACCAATGGCGCAGAGACGTATAAATACCAGATCCGCTGGTCGCCGGACAGCAAAAAAATCCTCTGGGCCGATCGGCGTCAGCGTTTGCGCTATGTGGATATCCGAACCAAAAAAATCACCGAGGTGGATCATTCACCGGTATGGGAACTGCACAATTATAACTGGTCACCGGACAGCAAATGGATTGCATACAGCAAAGCCGATGAAAAGACGCTGGTCTGGCGGGTGTATCTGTATTCGCTGATTAAAAAAGAAAGTTATCCCGTTACCGATACCTGGTATGATGCCGGCAACGCCGTGTTTGGCCCGCAAGGAAAATATTTGTTTTTCAGTTCTTCACGCGATTTCTCCCCAACGTATAGTCATGTGGAAAGCAATCACGCCTATCTGGATATGAGCCGCGTCTATCTGCTCACCTTGAATAAAAAAATACCATCGCCTTTTGCTCCAAAAAACGACGAAGTGCAGGTGAATGGAAAAAAAGACAAAGAAAAAAAGAAGAAAAACGATAAAGAGAAAACGATTACCGTAACGGTTGATCTGGATAATATCTTTAATCGGGTTGTTCAGCTGCCCGTTAAACCGGCCAATTATTTTTCTATAACGCCGGTCAAAAATGCGGTTTTTTATATGCGCCGCGGCAGCAAAGATGAAAAAGCGAAACTGTTAAAGTATGATCTGGATAAGCAGAAAGAAACCGAATTGGGCGCCATCGGCGGCTATGAAATTTCCGCGGATCGGAAAAAGATGCTGATCAAACAAAATGGCAAATATGCCATTATCGATCTGCCTTCGGCCCAGATTAAGATTGACAAAAGCCTCGATCTTTCCGGCCTGGAGCTGTTACGTGACCCGCACGCCGAATGGAATCAGATTTTTAATGAGTCCTGGCGGCAGATGCGCGAGTTTTTCTATGCGCCCAATATGCACGGGCAGGATTGGCCGGCCGTACGCGAGAAATATAAAGCGCTGCTTCCGTATGTAAATCATCGCAACGATTTAACCTATATCATTGGCGAGATGGTGGGCGAGTTAAATGTAGGGCATGCCTATGTGGCCGGCGGCGACCGCCCTCAGCCTCCGCGCATAAAAACCGGTTTGCTGGGGGCGGTGCTAAAAAAAGACCCGGCCTCGGGTTATTTCAGAATTGAGAAAATATTAAACGGACAGAACTGGGACAAAAATTTGGTTTCCCCGTTGCAGGCCATCGGCGTGGAGGCCCGGGAAGGCGACTATATTTTAGCCGTGGATGGACAGGCTACCAAAGATCTGCGCAATATATACAGCGCGCTGGTAAACAAAGCAGGCAAGCAGGTTCGTCTTACGCTCAACAGCAAGCCGCAGACGGTGGGACAACGGGAAGTGACGGTTATCCCCATCGCTGATGAGTCGTCCCTCTATTATTACAACTGGGTACAGGGCAATATCGAAAAGGTAAATGAAGCCACGGGCGGTAAAGTGGGCTACATCCACATCCCCGATATGGGCAATCGTGGATTGAATGAGTTCGTAAAACATTATTATCCGCAGCTCACCAAAAAGGCCCTTATCATCGATGTACGGGGCAATGGCGGCGGATTTGTTTCACCACAGATTATCGAACGCCTGCGCCGCGAGATCGCTATGATCACCATTGCCCGCAACACCATCCCGCAGCCCGAGCCTTCCGGCCTGTTTTACGGCCCGATGGTGGCGCTGGCGGATGAGTATTCCGCATCCGACGGCGATATTTTTACATATCGTTTTAAGAAATATAAATTAGGCAAAGTTGTCGGCAAGCGAACCTGGGGCGGTGTGGTCGGTATCCGGGGGCCGCTGCCGCTCATCGATGGCGGTCAGCTCTATAAACCGGAATTCTCGCGCTACAACGTGGAAGGGGATAAATGGATAATGGAAGGTGTCGGCGTGGAACCGGATATTTTTGTGGATAACGATCCGGCCAAAGAATACGCGGGTATAGACGAACAATTGAATAAAGCGATCGAAGTCATATTGGAAGAGCTAAAAACAAAAGAAAAAACCGTACCGCCGCATCCACCGTACCCGGATAAAAGATAGGTTTAGAGCAATGTAAGTGGACCCCACCTTTAAGGTGGGGCCCACTTTGACTGCCTTTAAGATGGTGTCCACTTGGCAAGGTGAGTAAGTAAGAAAGTGGACGCCACCTTAATGGTGGTGTCCACTTTGTGGTTCTAAGTTTAAGCTTGTTTCAACTTTTTTAAATGGCTGCCGCACCATTGCCGGCAGTCCGAAGCGCCAAAACCTTCGACTACTATGCTTCCCTCTATTTGTTTATTTAATACACATTCGGCCAATTCCGAAGTTTGTGTGGATAGGATTTTTACCGCAGGGTGTTGCAGAAGATAATCGATGTGCCAGTGCAATTTTTTGTTTTTACTAAGATGTCGGCGAATACGCGCCTCGATATTGCGCCTGGCACTGCCTGTATAAACATAATCCCCGGCCGGAAACTCAAAATACCCAAGTT
This sequence comes from Caldithrix abyssi, assembly GCA_011369465.1. Classification (GTDB taxonomy): domain Bacteria; phylum Calditrichota; class Calditrichia; order Calditrichales; family Calditrichaceae; genus DRQG01. The sequence continues at coordinate 48,948 of DRQG01000086.1, read as the reverse complement.
TACCGATTTGCAGAGCAATATTTTCTTTTATCTGAATAAACAATTGATAGGATTGGGGTGTTTTGGTCATCCCATACTTCTGAGGTAAATTCTATTGTCAATAACTCAATAACTCAATAACTCAATAACTCAATAACTTAATAACTTAATAACCGAAAACCGACACTGAACAGCTCATTTTCACCGCGTTAAAGCTTTTATTATTTCTTTGTGCCGGGGGAATAGTTGCAACAGAGTTTTACGATCCCCCAGTTCGAAATCTTCATATTCAAAACCGGGCGCCACAGTACAGCCTACCAGTGAAAAATCATCCTCAAACATTACACGGGCAGCAAACCAGTTGCCGGCCGGAATACGCGCCTGAAAAAGCTGACCTTTTTCCAGGTTTTGGCCCAGTTTTATCTCAAATAGCATACCTTCGCGATCAATGGAATACAGGATCAGCGGACTGCCGTGATAAAAATGCCAGATTTCATCGGAACGAATGCGATGAAAGGCAGAAAATTCCGTACCCGGCAAAAGATAGTAAATGGCCGTGGAAAAACAGTGGTCTTTTCGGAAGCGGCCGGGGAGGTGCTCTCGCCGAATCCGTTCCGGTGACCGGTAGGTTTCTTTATAATATCCGCCTTCCGGATGTTTTTTTAAGTTGAGTTTTTTTATCCAGTATTGAGCGCCGGCGGTCATTTGGAATCCTGATAATTCTTAATTTCTGCTTTCATATATTACAATCCGGAAAAAAGAATAGAGTTATTAATTTTAAGGTGTAATATGATAAAAAAAATCCCCGGAGTCAATCCGGGGATTCCAAATAAGCCTTTATGATTGTGGGGGGGGAGGCTTATTTAATGAACATAACTGCTTTGGTCTGGATAGAATTACCAGTTTTAAGCTGATAGAAGTACAAGCCGGAAGCAACCTGACGACCGGCGTCGTCCGTAGCGTTCCATCTGAATTCATTCATACCTTTTGCCAGCAAACCGGTGTGCAGTGTTTTTACTTTTTGACCGATCACGTTGTAGATAACCAGAGAAGCAACCTCGGATTTTGTCATGTTCACACGAATGGTTGTGCTGGGGTTAAACGGATTCGGATAGGCATTGAACAGCTGCGGCGATTCGATAACCACACCTGTATTACCCGACCCGATTGCCGTCGGTGTAAGGGATACATTCAGATCTGCGGAACGGTCTTCTACAACAACGTTATCATTATAGTAGTCCTTGTATCCTTTAGCGGTAATTTTTACTTCATAAACACCATCGGACTCAACTCCCAGCTCAAAATTACCCTGGGCGTCGATATTGCCGGAGTTCAGCCATTCGCTGTCGCCCTGGCGTTTTACGTAAACCACTGCGCCTTCCAACGGGCTGGTTTCGCTTTCGGTTTTATCCTGACCGATACCAACCAGACCTTTGATCTCCGCCAGATAGTGGCGTGCCGGTGCTTTTTCGATCATTACAAAGTCGATGGTTACGTCGTCTTTGCCAATAGAAATCGGGGTAGCATCTTCCCAGCTTTCGGCATTGTCGTAAATATTAATCAGATAATTATAACCGCCCCAGGCTTCCAGATACACTGTACTTCCTTCAGGAAATACCGGACCGAAATCATAATGTCCGTTGCTATCTACCTGTGCGCTGATTACGCCTACATTGGTAGCATTGGTAAAAGCAGTTACCTGACCCTGGCCAACCACATTGCCTTCTTCATCATACAACGTACCGGAGATGGCATGGGCATTTGTTGTATCCAGAACGTTCAATGCAAAATCGATACCGGTTACATCTTCGTTAGCATGATATACGATCGGTGTTGCATTCACATGTGTAGCGGCGTTATCGTAAAATTCGCCAAAATAACCGTCGGCATAGGCAAAACCGATCAGTGAATCTTCCTGCAGAACCGTTTTACCGTTGACGGTATATTTACCATCTGCGTCTGTACTGTCCATATACCACTGCCAGAGATTGGTAGCGATATTATAGCTGACAAAGGATACCTTGGCATTGGCTATAGGCGTGCTATCGTTTTCCGATATTACCGTACCGCTTATGCTAAACGGATATACTTCGGCAGTCGGCAAGGTAAAGTCGATGCCCGGCGTATCGTCCTGCACATCCACTACAGTCGCTTCATCTACGGTATAAACGCCGTCATAATAAACCGCATACATATAGCCGTTACCTTCGTCATCCTGGAAAAATGCGGTTAAACGGAGAATAAACTGCCCGGTGGGCACTTCCATTTGATAATCGCCATTGGAATCGGGAACGGCCGTAAAAGGACGACCTTTACTCAAAGAAAAACCGTTTACCTGTACAAAGTCGTACTGGTCTGCATTTTCGATATGACCGGAAAGGATCTTTTTCGTTCTGAGGAAAATATCATAGGTCATATCGGCGGTAACTTCAAAAACGCCCCAATGCGTTAAAGTTGTTTCGCCGGCCGGTACATAAAGAACGTATTTACCAAACAATACATCCACACTGTAACTGCCGTCGCTGGCAACTTCAGTTTCGTAGGAAGCCCACTGCGTCATTCTGTAAGGAATTTCCCAGTGTGTTTCAATTTCTTCGAAATCGCTCAGATCGGTATCATCCGGTAATTTGAGCAGGAAAATTTTCATCCCTGTTACATCGCTGCCGTCTTCGCTGGTAACCGTGCCGCTCAGAGTAGCATCCTGCGTGCGATAGTTGAGATGAATGTCATATACAACCGATTCCGTACCCACGCTTATATCCGCTGAAAACGGCTCATACGAAAAGGTATCGATAGCGGAAAGTGTGTAGGTTAAACCCGGAACGACCTGCTGGAAGTAATTTCCTTCGCTGTCGGTAGTAACGAATTTAACGGGGAAAACGGTGGAGTCGGTGTAAGATAACACCATCTTAAAATTAGCTACAGGATCATTGGAATCACCAGCGGTTACTTTACCGGAAATGGCAGGCAGCAATTGAGCCTGAGCAAACCCAGCCATCATAAAAATAATCAATAAGCCGGTGAAAGCCCTCATTGTTAAAAGTTTACGCATAACTCCTCCTTGTAATTTGGTTAATGTTATTCTACTTGTCGCTTCTTGTACTACAAATATTATGCCATGGTTCTTATTTAGATAAAAATAGAATTAAATCGGATGGAATGAGCAGAAAATATCAAAATAATCTAAAAAATGTTAAAAATAATACAAATATGTTAACATTATACGATAAATATTGCTTAGACCGGTTTGTATAATTGGAGTAATTTTGCAGCAAACTATGCAATTTTTGCATAGTGGCGAAAAAATTGCATAGTAAATGATTAAAACCGAAAGCCGAATTGCAAGGATGTGCTGTTGCGGCGGGTCCGGATTTGTATCTGTGCGTTAAATTGATTTTGCAGATCAAACAGTCCGTACAAGCTCCACAGTCCGTAAACAAAAATAAGAGCATTGCGTGTTTTGTACATCTGATTATAGTCATTATACAATCGATTGTAATCGGCATTGCCTTCGGCCGACATATAGGCGTCATAACGGCTTCCCGTTTCCATTGCTGCATAGATTGTGCCGGCTAACAGAGTAACGGAAATCGCAGAAAACACATAGCCGCGTGAGGTAAATCCTTCCAGCAGATGACCGCTGCCGGGCAGCAGTATTCCGCTTACCAGAGAATAGGGCTTCATTAAAGGTACTTTTATCGGTTTTGTTGTAGCGGGAAGGTACACGGTATCCCTTTTTACCTGAATGAACGGTAACTTTTGCTTTTTTACATAGTTAAAAAACTCAATGATTTTGGGCGAGGTTTCACGTGGGTTGGGAACAAATGAGGGTTCGCAGGCTAATATATCCAGAACCACTTTTTTGGCCAGAGTGGTATCATTTAATGCGTAGGCCGAACTCAGAATAAATTTGTAAATGCGCAGACTGTCTTCTTTGCTTGTATAAGGATCGGCCAGTAAAAACTGTCCTTTTTCGATAACCTTTTTATAATTAAAAGATTTAAAATCCTTTTCGAGAGATTGTATGTCTCTTTCTAGGTCTTGCCCGAACAGCCCGTGGCAAAACAACATGACCAGTACAATGAAGAGGTACTTTTGATGCCTGCTCATCAATTTATTCCATGCTTTCTGTTCTTTAAATCCAGAACAATGCGTTTTCGATTGGACGAATTTTTTAAATAGACAATGGTATCTACCCATGTCGGATAAAAATCGTTTGTTACTCTGATAATATATTTCCCGGGTGCTAAATATAAGGGTTTTTGCAATGGAGTGGTACCGATATATTTATCATCAATATACACATTTCCCCAGGGAAGTACCTGAAGATCGACCCGCAGTAAAAGCGAATCGAGATTATAAGCAAATGAATTGGCTTTAAAAGCTTCTATGCGGATTGTGTCGGTGTAGGAGGGATAGTTCGGATTTTGCAACCCCAGTATATATTTCCCCGGCTTTATGTGAATGGGTTTGGCCATTGGTGTTGTGCCTACCAGCCGATAATCCAAAAAAATATTGCACCAGGGATAGGTTTTTACAAAAAAAGTGGTTTTGTCTTCTTCGGGCAACTGTCCGGTGGCGGGATTTGAGTCTGAAGAAGTTTGATTTGTAGCCATACCTATTTCATTGTCCGGGCGGGATATCGTTTCATTGGCAGGGGGTAAAGTATCCGGTTGAAGGATTTTCTGAGAATCGGTAACGGCAAATTTGGGCGCTTGCTGTATGCTATCCCGGGAAAGCCAAAAACTATCCTTAATGTATTCAAAACCGTAAAAATAGCCCAGGGTTAGTATCGCCGTAAAAAGTGCAACATAAATTCCCCATGTTTTTATCCGCGGTTTTTCCTCATCCCGCAAAACAGCGGGCAAGTCATTGTTTTGATGCGCCAGAGATTTTTCTTTTATGCGAAGAAATACTTCCGCAGCTGTGGGTGGTCTTTTCCCGGCCTCTTTCTCCAGCAGGCGCATAACCAGTTCCGCATACCATTGGGGCAAAGACGGTTGGATGTCGGATAAATGTGGCGGTGTGTAGGTTAGGATTTTGGAAAAGACCTCTCCCACCTGCCCGGCCTCAAAAGGGTTTGTACCGCTTGCCATTTGATAAAAAATGATGCCCATGGAAAACACATCACTTGCCGGAGTGAGGGGACGGTTGTTTATTTGCTCCGGAGACATATATAGCGGTGTACCCAGTAAATCGCCATCGGAGGTGATGCGGTTGAGGCTTTGATGTAGTGTTAATCCGAAATCGGTCAGTTTGATCCGTTTTTGACGGTCAACCAGAATATTTTCCGGTTTCAGATCGCGATGAATGTAACCTTTTTGGTGCAAAACAGTCAGGCAATAGCTAATCTGATAACTGAAATCGATAACCTCCGCAACATCGGGCTTATGGTCGCTAAGATAGTCTTGCAGATTCCAGCCATCTATATATTCCATGGATATAAAGAAACGACCGTCGTCTTCACCAAAATCGTAGATGGCTACAATGGCGTCACTGTTTAAATCGGCTACAATTCGTGCTTCCCGTTCAAAGCGTTCAATCAAAGCTTTATCGGCGCCGCTGTACACCTTTAACAGGGTTTTGCGTCCCAATTTTTTATGACGAGCCACATACACGGCCGAGGGGCCGCTTTCGGCGATCGTTTTTATAATTTCGTAATTAGCTATGGATTTCATTAAAACTATAATCCTAATTCTTTGGCTTTTGCCTGCAGGGATCGCAAAGAGATATTAAGGCTTTTAGCCGCCCGTGTTTTATTGCCGTTAAACTGTTTTATTCTCTCGGCAATTATCCTGTTTTTCAGTTCTTCCAGTGTACCGCCAAAATGAATATCTACCTTTTTGCCGACCAAATCGTCAAATTGGATATCCTCTTCTCTAATGATATTGTCACTGGCCAGGATACAGGCTCGTTGAATAATATTACTCAATTGGCGGACGTTACCCGGCCAGTCGTAGCTCATAATCTTACGCAGCGCTTCCTTGCTGATTTCCAAAGGATGATCGGGATTTTCCTTTTTTAGAAAATAATCCACTAACAAGGGGATATCCGTTTTGCGTTCGCGCAGCGTCGGAACTTTGATTCCGATAACATTCAGTCGGTAATAGAGGTCTTCCCGAAAGGTACCTTCCTTTACCATGGCCGGTAAATCTTTATTTGTGGCGGCAATAATCCGTACGTCCACATGGCGCACGGTATTTTCTCCCAGCCGCATAATTTCTTTGTTTTCCAACACACGTAAAAGTTTGGTCTGCAAATCGGGGTTCAAATCGCCTACTTCATCTAAAAACAACGTACCGCCGTCCACCGCTTCAAACAGACCGATTTTGTCCTTATCGGCGCCGGTGAAAGCGCCTTTTTTATAGCCGAACAGTTCGCTCTCCAAAATGGTGCCGGGGATATTCCCGATATACTGGGCTATGTAGGGTTTATCCTTACGCTTGCTTAAATCATGGATGGCTCTGGCTACCAGTTCTTTTCCCGTGCCGTTTTCCCCGGTTATAATAACCGAAGCGTCCGTTTTAGCCACCTTGTTGATCAAGCGGAAGAGCTTCTTCATTATTTCGGACTGGCCGATGATTTCGGGGATGGCAATTTCATCATCCAGACGCCGGCGCAGTTGAACATTCTCTTTTTCAATCTTTCTCTTTTTGAGTACCTGTTCGAGGGCCAGAGAGGCAATGGCCGAGAATAAAGAAAGAAATTGGCGCGAGGTTTCGTTGAAACTCTGCCGGTTGCGTCGGCTATCGAAATACAGAATACCGTAAAGCTGATTGTTGATAATAAGCGGAAAGGCCAGAATAGCATAAATTTTGTTAATAATAACGGATTGCTTGTCAGAGTATTTCTGATCGGTCCGGGTGTCAAAAGTAAGTACGGCTTCTTTATTTTTTAAAATATCCTGAAAAACGCTGTACGAAAACTCAATCTCGCTTTTATCCCGTTCGTTTTGAGTCCGGATGGTGCGCGGCTCGAAGCGATCGTTCCGGGCATCATAATAAATAAAGGCGCCCACCTCGGCACCGGTTTCTTCCATTAATTCCGATAAAATGAGCTGCAACAATTCATCAGCATCGCCGGAATGGGCCATTTGCTGCGCTAAGCGGTAAATAGACTGAAGATGAGTAGCGCTTAATTGATCGAATTGAATTTCCCTGCTCATTCTATCCTGTAAACGTTTATGAAATCGTTTAGTTTTCGCTTGTAAAATTGATTAATCTGGACTGGCTGGCGTTTTCTGCCAGGTCCTTTAATTCCAAAACCCACAGATATCGCCCGTTTGTCAAAGGCGCAATCGTCAAGCTTGTACTATCCGCAGGTATATTGTCATAAATACCGGTAAGATCATAATTTGGTAACTTATACAAAAAAACCGTGAAAGTGAACGAAAAATCCAATTCAACTTTTTCCCATTTAAAAGTGACCGGCCCGTTCACCACATCATTTTCTTGCGGTGATAATAAAACCAGAGGCTGTTCAATGATTCTGATAATGGAGAACGGCTCAAAGATAAGACTATCACCATTCACATTGTTCGCCATTAAAGAGAAAGATAGCTCCGGTACGCGACCGGCTGTCATTGATGAATCGATTTCCTTAATGTTAAAATCTTTAGTAGTAAAAATATCCGTCCCTGCGTTCTCCAGGGTCAACGTATCTTTAAACTGGTACTCCGGGCAGCGCAGTATTACCTGTTTTAAATCCGCTATACCATCCGGGTCAACCACCCGTGTGCGGAAGCGTAAAAAGCTGAATTGGCTGTAATTCTCGTAGCGCGAAGTAAAACGGGTATCGAGCAAATACGGTTTGGCGTTTAAATATAGATTTACCACAGAATTTTCATTTAGATTCTTGTACAGTGAGTCTCCATCAAAAAAGGACGCTCCCCGGGCAAACAATCTAACGGAATCCAGCGGTTCGTGTGCCCAGACAATACTACCGTTTACGTCGGTTATATTGTAAAAATTAACGTCGGGAGCAAAAACGGAAATCCCTTTAATTCCCTGATATGGGGGATATAAATTGTTTACTTTAATGGTTGTAATGATAGGTTGCGGCAAAGGTTTATAGTTTGCCGCATTGGGATCGAAAGGGTTATTACGAGGCGCCTGGCAGGAAACCAAAAGCAAACCCGCTAAACCTGTAAAAAGCAAAGAAAGAATATTTGAAAATATCCGTTTTCTATACATCATGGCATAAGTTATTAAAAAAATGAATCGAATCCCAATGTAGTTACAAATTGTAACCCCAAGCCTCAATACAAGGTTTGCATTGCTCGTTAATTTTTTGAGTGTACTTTCGATCCAACTCTTTGTAGTGATTCTTTTTATAGCTTTTGTTCTGTTCAAGATATTGTTCAAAGGCGGGTTTGATTTTCTCAAAGTCATCGATATTTAACCCATCATAAATCGTTTTGAGAACCATAAGTGGGTTTTTCTCCAGATCTTCAAATGAGACTTCAACATAATGTTTTTCCGGAATCAGTCCCTTTTGCTCGAAGAAATCCGAATAGAGCGCCCGGTATCGATCGATGATATAATCTCCGGCCTCAGGGGAATCGGGCTTCTGAAGCTGGGATGATGTTACCGCTGTTGAAAATAATTTCATGGTAGAACGGATGACATCATACGGGTTACGATGGATATGAACAAATTTGGCCTCCGGGAAGATGTCCAAAAGCAGTTTAATACGGCTGGTATTCACTGGCGATTTTAGGAGCAGCTGCCTTTTATGCTTGAAGGTCAGTTTTTTTAGAAAATAGATGTAGTTTTCCTTCCAGAAGTCTATTTCTTCTTTGGAAACGTTTTTAAATGATAAATAACGATCATAATACTCGGCCCGTTTTGGGAAAATCCAGCCGATGAGCGGACTTTTAAGCGTCATAACCGCCAAAGCAAATTCTTCTTCTTGGGGACTTGTGAGGTCAACTCGCATATTATCCATCGAGCGTTTGAATGATTGCGCTCTTTCAAGATGCTTCTCTAATATAAACCAACGGCTTAAAAAGGAGTGGGGCGTTTGGATTTCGAAAAGATTGGGATAAGCAAAACGCTTATCCTGCGAAATCAGGTTGTGCAGATAGGTTGTTCCGCTGCGCCAATGCCCGATTAAAAAAATCGGAGGATGCTCGAATTTTGTTTGGCGAACCGCTTCACCGAATCTTTTTTCTTCTTCTTTTTGAAAGCGGGAGTTGTGATAACTTGCCAAAGTTACAAACAAAATGGGTTTGGCATATCGAGGAGATACACGGAAATGATTTTCTTTTAATAACCTGAACCAATTTTCTTTGGTAATTCCGACCAGACTGTCAAACAACGTTTTACTCCATTCCACTTTTGGTGAGTTGGACAAATTCGAATACAAGGCATAATACTATTAAAACAACTTCAGTACCGCCTCCTAAAAGACAAAATTTCTCGACTGTCCCTTAGTTAAATAATTTACAGAAACAATTTTTTGATAGTTGTGAAAACTATCAATTGAATTTTAAGTTAACAGAAAATCAGAGTTCAATCCGTCCCAGCATACCATTTTCCAGAATTCACTGTGTGCTACAACCGCAGCCGCATAATTTTCTCCCGGGTCAAGGCTGTGTAACGTCCATTCATTTAGCGCTTTTGGGTCGTGCCGTATGGCTAATATGCGAGCAGGTTCTTCAGGATTCAAAGAAACATCAAACTGATTTAGCGGTATGGACAATCCCTTTCCGCGCGCTTTGATGTATGCTTCTTTTCTTGTCCAACAGTTAAAGAACCCTTTCATCTGATCCTGCTTGTCCAAAGCTTTAAGCTGATTCAGTTCGTACGGCGAAAAAAAGCGTTCGGCAATTTTTATCCCGCTTACTTCACGACGCATCCATTCGATATCGATTCCGACTTCGAATTGTGAATGCAGAGCAATCAGACCCATTTTGTGCGAATGGGACAAATTAAAAAAAAGCTGACCTCTAAGCGGCCCGGCCAGATGAGGTTTGCCCTGCGGGTTGTACTCAAATTGAAGCGCTGCCGGTGCGTAACCGAGATACTTTCCCAGAATAAACCTTAGCTGAGCCCGTGCCGCAATGAAGTGATTTTTATCCTTTTCAAAATAAAACCGATCTGCCCGCTTTTTCTCATCTGTAGCCAACACAGCCCGGGCACGATTAAGCTGGTTCTCATTCAGTTCCAGCGAAATCCTCCACACCTGTACGGCATCATTGGCGGCAAAGGGGCAAGTCTCGGCCGGGAACCACTGTTCTTCTGCCATAGATTTAGTCGTTTAACTGAAAATGTGCTAAGATATCCCGGGCTATGGTATGCACCAATGTTGTTTGTGCTTCCAGCAGATAAAAATGATCGCCGGGAAACATACGTAAATTAAAGGCACCGCTGGTATGTTTTTTCCAACCCTGTAAGTCATCCTTGGTTGTACTTGGATCCTGCAAACCGCCGAATGCCGTTATCGGGCAGTTGAACGGCGGCTTCGGAAAGTACTGATATGTTTCGCACACTTCGAAATCCGCCCGCAGGATCGGTATCAGAATATCCATAAGTTCCTGGTGTTCCAGCACCTCTTTCGGTGTGCCGTTATAATTGCGTATGTGCTGCACAAATTCGGCCTGAGGAAGGCCGTGGATCGGCTCCTCTCTTGCCGGTAAATGGGGAGCACCCCGACCGGAGAAGAACAAGTGCACCGGTTCTACGCCTTTTTTCAACCTGAGGTAGTGTGCCAGTTCAAAACTAAGCAGAGAACCCATGCTGTGCCCGAAAAAGGCAAACGGACGATCCAAATAGGGATCAATCCCCTCGGCAATTGCTTTTACCAGAGGGATCAGCCTCCTGATCGTATCTTCGGCCAATCTGGATCCGTGCCCGGGTATTTCCACGGCCGCAACCTCCATGGTTTCCGGTAGATAATCAGGCCAATTACGGAAGGCCGTGCTGTTGCCGCCGGCAAAGGGCAGGCAAAACAAACGCAGCCGGGCATTTGCCTGCGGTTTTGGGATTGTAACCCAGGAATCTCGTTTTAAAACTGTTTCCATAAGCCAATTACTTGTTGTTTTCCGCTTCTTCCATTTTTTTACGCAGGCTTAGCGGACGCATATCGGTCCACACCTCTTTAATATAGTCCAAACATTCCTGTTTGGTTCCCGTTTTGCCGACATCACGCCAACCGGGTGCATTTTCCCGATCTGCCGGCCAGATGGAATACTGTTCTTCGTGATTGACAACCACTTTGTAAACGGTTTTGTCTTCAAAATCTTCTCGGCTCATAAGAACTCCTTATACTTTAGTTTGTTTATCAAATAAATTTCTTCCGGTTTTAAATCGCGTATGGTATAGGTAAAGCCGGATTGCTTCAACTCATATTCCGTTTGGTACGATATAAATTTTCGGAACGGACGGCTGGAAGATAAGAGAGAAGCTGCAAAAATCGTCATTACGCCGCTGCCCATGTACACCAGAGGAATATTACCGCCAAGCATTTCAGCTACAAAACCGGACAGGCCCATCCCCAGGGGGGCAATACTGCCCGAAATGGTGGTCAATACGCCGAAAACGCGGCCGCGAATATTGCTGGGCGTGGTGAGCTGTAATAAGGTGGTGATGTTAATAACAATGAAACCGTTGAACATACCGCCTACAAAAATAACAGCCAGAGCAACTAATTTATCAGGAAACAAGGCCAGTAAACAATACCCCACACCCTGCATAATCATAAAGAAAATCATCAGTTTGCCGCGGGTTTTACCATTCATGTGCGAAGCGCTCACATAACCGTAACCAAACATGGTGCCGATTCCGTAACTTATGAGTAATATGGCATACCAGTCTTTGGAAGCCTGCAAAGTATCTTTAATATAAAATGGAATTAGCACGGTGATGGCTGTGGCAAAAAAGCTGCTGAAAATAGAAAACAGAACCAGGCGGGAGAGCCCTTTGTTTTTAGTGATGAAATTCAAGCCCTCAGCCAACTCATTTTTGAACTGTTTATATTTTTCCGATATTTTTTCTTTCTTTTCCGGAATATGCTGGGGTATTCGGATAAATATCTCGCTTATGCCGGAAAAGATAAAGGTGATGCCGTCGATGAGAACCAGTACCGGCGCACCCAGCACTTTCAAAAGCCAGGCGCCGACGCCCATACCGAAGAATTGCGCCACCTGCCGGGAAAGCTGCCCGAGCGAGTTAGCCTGAGCCATGTTTTTTTCGGGAACAATATCCGGTATGGCGGCAGAAATGGCCGGGCCGAAAAAAGCCATTAAAGTGGATCCGAAAATGCTAACCGCAAACAATCCGATAAGTAAAACCTCGTTTTTATCCGGCCACGAATCGGGGATGAAAAAAAACATTCCGGCCAAAATTAAAACGGCAAAACCGTTTAGAAAATCGGAATAGATGATAATTTTACGGCGGGATACGCGATCCGCTACCGTTCCGCCGATGGCAGACAGCAGTACCAGCGGAATTCCCGAAAGCATTCCTAATAAACCGTTTAAAGCCTGTGAATCGAATGTCCAGGTAAGCCAGAGCACCATGGCAAACATATATACCTGATTCCCCATCCGGCTTACGAATTGTCCCTGCCAGAGCAACAAAAAGTTTTTGTTAAACAATTTGGTCGGTTTCCGGATATCTGCGGTCTCTTTCAACTCCATTGCGGTCGTTTCCATCTAACCCCTGCTATAATTTTTCTTGATCCAGTCATTCAGTTTAGTTGCCAATACCTGTACCTGCGGTTCCTTCATCATGCTCAGATGGTTGCCGGGCACATCGATAATTTCGACCTGTCCGCGCACGTAGTCGCTCCAGCCCAAATCAGGACGATCGGCATTTTTGTTCTCTTCCGAACGGAACAGAACCAGATCCCCCTCATACGGTCGGATGGTGTAGCGCATCCAGGCCTGACTCTGGGTTTCATTCATCAAAACATTGTGTTTAAACTCTGCGGTACGGATAAAACGCGGTAAAACTTTGGCTTTCTTGGCTTTTTTCAAAACGTACTTAAATTGTTCTTCTGTTTCAAGTTTTCGCAAATAATCGCTATCCAGCTTGAAATAGCGCTGGAACATCTGTGTAAGCATATCTGCCGTATCCGTGTACACTTTATGATCCACGGTGGGGCTCTGGTCAAATTGGATCAGCATTCCGACCGGATGTCCCATAGCCTTTAACTGCTGCGCCATTTCGTAGGCCACAATCACTCCAAAAGAGTAGCTGCCGAGGTAATACGGCCCCTCCGGTTGATGCTGCAGAATCATTTCCACATAGGCGGCGGCCATGGCTTCAATGGTGGTGTGCATTTCTTCTTTACCGTCCATACCTTTGGCCTGAATGCCGTAAAAGGTGATGTCGGGATGCAGATATTTAACCAGCTCGGCATAATGGTGCACGCTTCCACCGGATGGATGAATGAAATATAGAATCGGCTTATCGGCGCCCTTCTTCATTTCAATCAGCTTGGCAGTGGTTTTTTCTTTTTCTTCGCTGCTCAGTGCCGCGGCAAGCCCCTCAACGGTGGGATTCTGAAACAGATGCACCAATTGCAGGCTTTTGCCAAACTGTTGTTCAATTTGAGTGAGCAGACGCATGGCCAGCAAAGAATGCCCGCCCAGCTCAAAGAAGTTGTCGTGCACTCCGACCGGGCGTTTTTTTAACAATTCTTCCCAGATGCCCGCCAGCCGGGCTTCTATGGTATTGCGCGGTTTTACATAGACGGTTTTTTTCTGAGAATCCGGTAGCTCCGGTTCAGGCAGAGCGCGGCGATCGATTTTGCCGTTGGGCGTGAGCGGCCATTTTTCCAATGCGACAAAAGCCGCCGGAACCATATAGTCGGGTAATTCCTTACGCAGTTGTTCCTGTAAAATTTTTTCATCAACTTGCTGGTCCTCGGCGGGAATAAAGTACGCCACCAGCCGCGGGTCGCTGCTCTCCGTGCTTTTGGCCAGCACAAGAGCGTCCCGGATTTGAGGCAGAGCCGTTAAAACGGATTCGATTTCCCCCAATTCGATGCGGAAACCACGTATTTTTACCTGAAAGTCGATTCTGCCTAAAAATTCCAGCGTCCCGTCCGGCAGCCAGCGCACCAGATCCCCGGTTTTATACATACGCGCGCCATCATCGTCGGAAAACGGATTGGGTAAAAATCGTTCGGCTGTTAAATCGGGGCGGTTTATATAGCCGCGGGCCAGAGCCATACCGCCGATGTATAACTCGCCCGGAATGCCGGGAGGCAGAGGATTTAAGTTCTTATCCAGTACATAGGTTTTTACGTTTTGGATCGGCCGTCCTATGGGAACTGTTGCCCGATTCAACTCATCCTTCACCGGGTAAACGGTAGTACAAACCGTATTCTCAGTAGGTCCGTAACCGTTTACAAAATGTTTGTTTTTAGACCATTTAACAGCTACTTCGCGCGGGCAGGCCTCTCCGGCGGAAATGATCGATCGCAAATCGGGGAAGTCCTGCGGGTCGAGAATATTCAGCACGGAAGGGGGCAAAGTTACATTGGTAATTTTGAATTTTTTCAAACTTTCTACCAGACCCGTTCCGGATAACAAGGTTTCTTTCCTGATCAGATGCACCGTACCGCCGTTGATAAGCGGATTGAAGATTTCCTCTACCGAAGCGTCAAAACTAAAGGAAGCAAACTGCAATGAGCGGACGCCGCTGCTAACCTTGTATTCCCTTGCCAAAGCGCGGGTCAAATTCACCAGACCCCGGTGGGCAAGCATGGTGCCCTTGGGTTTGCCGGTTGAACCGGAGGTATAAATAATGTAAGCCAGATTATCCGGCCGGGTAAAGTTGACCGGATCATGCGTCGGATACGAGTCCACCTTCTGCCACTCGGAATCCAAACGCAGCATCCGTTCATCCCTGATGGCAAGGTTTTGAGCGATTTCTTCCTGAAGCAGAAAAAAGTCTGCTTCCGCGTCGTTCAGGATATAGCGCATACGTTCCAAAGGATAGGTTGGGTCGATCGGTATGTACACTCCGCCGGCTTTCAGCACACCCAGCAACCCAATAACCATATCGAAGGATCGGTCAACAGAAATCGCCACTTTCTTTTCCGGCCCGATACCATTATCGCGCAGAAAAGCGGCCAGTTGATTGGCGCGCTGGTTTAATTGGGCGTAAGTCATCATGCTGTCGTCTTCAAAAACAATAGCCGGTTCGGAAGCGTATTGCTGCGCTGCCGATTCAAACAGCTGATGAATACACAAATCCTGTTCAATGGGTTCTTCGGTACGGTTCCATTCGTGCAAAATGGTATGTTGTTCCGCGCTATGCAGCATGGGCAAGGTGTCAAGCGGTCGGTGCGGTTTAGCGCTAATCTGTTCCAACAAAACAACGAAATGACGGAACATGCCTTCGATAGTGGACCGATCGAACAAATCGGTGTTGTATTCGAACTCGGCGGCAATGCCCTGCGGCGATTCCATACAAACCAGCGAAAGATCGAATTTAGCGGTGCGGTCTTTCGCCTCCACCGGCTCCATGCTAATATCGCTCAGAGAGATGCCTTTGGGCGGCGGCGTGTTTTGCAAGACAAACATGACCTGAAAGAGCGGCGAATGACTCATGTCGCGTTCGGGTTGCAATATCTCTACCAGTTGTTCAAAGGGTAAATCCTGATGCGCATACGCGCCGAGCGTAATCTCGCGCACGCGCCGCAGCAGGCTAATAAAATCCGGCCGGTCGGAAAAGTCGGCCCGCAACACCAGCGTGTTAACAAAGAATCCGATCAAATCTTCCGTTTCCGAATGGGTACGGTTGGCGATGGGCGAACCCACTAAAAATTCATTCTGATTGCTGTACCGATGCAGCAGGGTCTGAAAAGCGGCCAGCAGGGTCATAAACAGCGTTGCACCTTCCCTCTGACCGATCGATTTTATTTTTTCCACCAGATCACCCGGGATGAGCTGCACGTAGGTATCGCCGTTAAAAGTCTGGATAGCCGGGCGCGGACGATCCGTGGGCAGATGCAATACCGGCGGGTTGGGTCCGATCTCGCTTTTCCAATAGTCGATTTGCTGCTGTAAAATATCGTCTTTCAGCCAGCTGCGCTGCCAGAGGGCATAGTCGGCAAATTGCAGTTTCAGCTCGGGTAAAGGCGAGGGCAAACCCTGGCTGAAGGCTTCATACAGCACGGCCACTTCTCTCATTAATAAATTGTTGGACCAGCCGTCGGAAATAATATGATGCAGGGTGTACAAAATCACATGTTCGTTTTCTGCGGTTTTAAGCAATTTTACCCGGAACAGCGGCCCCAGTTCAAGATCAAACGGTTCGCGGGCTTCTTCCGTGGCCAGTTTTTGGGCCGTGGCCTCGATGGCCTTTTGTGATTCCAAACTGGTTAAATCGGTCACTTCCAGTTCAAGACGGAAATCGGGATCAATCACCTGCACCGGTTCTTCGCCATCATAGCTGAAAGTTGTACGTAAAATTTCGTGCCGGCGTACGATTTCCTGCAAGGCTCTTTCCAGAACATCTATATCCAGATCGCCGATCAATCTTACGGCCATGGGCAGATTGTAAAACGCGCTGCCCGGCGCCAGTTGATCGAGGAACCACAAGCGCCGTTGAGCAAAAGACAAAGGAACGGGGCCTTTGCGCGGGAACCGTTTAAGAGGCGGCAGCTCGCGGGCGGCAACAGCCATAAAGCGGTTCTGTTCGATGGCCTGCGCCAGCCCGGCAATCGTCGGATTTTCGAACAAAGCCCGCAAAGGCAGTTCCACACTAAATACGTCGCGGATGCGGGATATGAGTTGTGTACCGATCAGCGAATGGCCGCCCAGTTCAAAAAAGCTGTCATGGACGCCTATTTTTTCGATACCCAACAGTTCGATCCAAATTTGGGCCAGTTGCTTTTCCTTTTCGGTGCGCGGGGCAACGAAAATGCTTTCCAGTTCATCCCGGCTTTGTTCGGGTTTGGGAAGCGCGCGGCGGTCCACCTTACCGTTGGTCGTCAGAGGAAATTCGTCCATATAAACAAAAGCGGCCGGGATCATATACTCCGGCAAATTCTCTTTCAAAAAATTACGCAATTCGGCCGTTTTGGGAGGCTGGGGCGCGCTGGATTTATAATACGCCGTCAACCGTCGGTCGCCCGGTTTGTCTTCACGCACCAGCACCACCGCTTCGTTCACCAGATCGTGCTGGGTCAGGGCCGTTTCGATTTCGCCCAATTCGATACGGTAGCCGCGGATTTTGACCTGATTGTCGGTGCGGCCTAAAAATTCCATGATGCCGTCTTTATGGTACTTAACCAGGTCGCCGGTTTTGTACATACGTGCGCCGGGTTTTTTAGAAAACGGATCGGGAAGAAAACGTTCCGCGGTCAAATCGGCGCGGTTATGATACCCGCGCGCCACGCCCTCGCCGCCGATGTACAGCTCGCCGGGAACGCCCGCCGGAACCGGTTCCAGATAATCATTTAAAATGTAAACCGTTGTATTGTCGATCGCCCGGCCGATGGGTACCGAGCCTTCGCCGCGCCATTGCGAGGCTTCGTAAACCACACAGCCAACCACCGTTTCGGTGGGGCCGTATTCGTTAAACAAAAGGGTCTGCGGCGCATTTTCCTGCCAAAAACGGATTTGTTCCGCCGTAAGGTTTTCGCCGCCGATTACAAAAGCGTGCGTCCTGCCCTGCGCCTTTTCCGCCGGGATCTGATGGCTGAGCATCTCCAGATGGGCGGGCGTAATTTTAACCACGCTGAAATCACCGTACTCCAGCAAAGCGCGGGACAGCTCTTCCAGATCGTTACTTTCGGGTACAAGAGTAACGGTTTTCCCATTGAGCAGGGGAGTATAAACCGCTGTGACGGTGGCGTCAAAAGCGATGGTAGAATGCACCAGCGAGCCGTTTCCGGATTGAAGTGGATAGGCCTGCCAGGTCCAGTTGAGATAATTGGTAAGTCCGCGATGGGTGATGAGCGTTCCTTTGGGTTTACCGGTGGAACCGGATGTATAAATCATATAGGCCAGATTTTCTTTATCCGGATAGACGCCGGGATTTTTACGCGGCATATTTTCAAACAGAGCTTTGTCCCTGTCCAGACATAAAGTTTCGACAGAAAGGGTTTCAAATCGGGGCAAAAGGCCCTCTGTGGTCAGCAGAATATGCGGCTGCGCATCGGACAAAATGTAACGAATGCGCTCGTCCGGATACCCGGGATCGACCGGCACATAAGCGCCTCCGGCTTTTAGAACAGCCAAAAGGGCCACAATCATTTCCGGGGAGCGTTCGATACATACACCGGCCAATCCATCTGTTGAGAGGCCTTTTTGTCTCAAATAGTGGGCCAGCCGGTTGGCCTGTTCGTTCAATGCTTTATAGGTGAGCGTTTGGCTGCCGAAGCGGACAGCAATGGCTTCGGGATTCTGCCTGACCCGGTCTTCAAAGATTTCTACGATGGTTTTATCGAAATGCAGCGGTCGGGGTTTGCCGTTCCATTCTTCCAGCACCGTTTTACGCTCTTCTCCGCTCAACAGAGGCGCGGTGGCGATGCGCCGCTGTGGGTCTTCCGTAAGCACATTTAACAGGGTTTCAAAATGGCGCAGCAACCGTTCGATCGTGCTGCGATCAAACAGATCGGTGTTGTATTCCATGGCGCCGGCCAGATGATCGCCGCTCTCCATCATGAACAGGGTTAAGTCGAATTTGGCGGTTTTGCTGTGCGCTTCCAAAGGTTCGATTTGCAGCGGCATTTGTTTGCCGGCTTTTATAGACAGTCCGCCGCTGGTTTGCAGGGCAAACATCACCTGAAACAAAGGCGAGTGACTCATATCGCGTTCGGGCTGTACGGCGTCAACAATTTTCTCGAAGGGCAGCTCCTGATGAGCATAGGCGTTCATGGCTGTTTCTTTGGTCCGGCGAATCAATTCTGTAAAAGAAGGATTGCCCTGAAGCCGTCCGCGCAGAACCAGCGTATTTACAAAAAAGCCGATCAGTCCTTCCACTTCGGTGCGGTTGCGATTTGCCACCGGGCTTCCCACCGTAATGTCATCCTGGCCGGAATAACGGTACAGCAGGGCCTGAAAAGCGGCCAGCAGGGTCATAAACAGCGTGGCGCCTTCCCTGTGCGAAATATCTTTTATTTTTTCGCTTAATTTTTGCGGTAGTTGAAATTTGACAAAATCGCCGTTAAAGGTCTGCATGGCTGGCCGGGGCCGGTCGGTAGGCAGTTCCAGTACCGGCGGCGCCCCGCTGAGTTCCTTTTTCCAGAAGGCAATCTGTTTTTCCAGCACTTCCCCTTGCAGCCAGTTGCGCTGCCAGTAGGCATAATCGGCGTATTGCAAGCGCAGATCAGGCAGAGGGTTGGGCATGTCTTCGCTAAAGGCGGCATAAAGAGCAGCCAGTTCGCCCATCAAAATTTGAGACGACCAATTATCCGAAATGATGTGATGCATGATCAGTATAACGGCGTGTTCCTCTGCGGCAAGTTTAACGATTTCCAGATGGAAGAGAGGAAGACGATCCAGCGGGATGGGCTGCAGAGCGCGTTTCCGGACAAGATTTCGCAGTTCCGTTTCCCGTTCCTCTTCGGATAAAGCGCTGATGTCGTTCACGGGCAGTGTATAGGTAAACTCTTCGGCAATATTCAAAACCGGATTGCCGTCTTTTTCACCGAAGGTCGTGCGCAGTATTTCATGCCGGTCGAGAATGGCATTGAAACTTTTTTCCAGAATCTCAATATCCAGAGGGCCGCGCACACGATACGTTTCCGGTATATTGTAGAAAGGGCTGTTGGGCTCTAGTTTGTCCAGAAACCAGAGACGGTGCTGGGCAAAGGAAAGCGGCAGGTCCTGATCCCGCGGCACAGGTTCGATAGGCGGCGCCGGAATACCGGCCTGTTGCAGCTTTGCCTCGTCCACGGCCCGGGCCAGCCCGGCCACAGTGGGTTCTTCGAAAATTTTACGCAGCGGAACTTCGACTTCAAAAGCCTTGTTTACGCGTGATATTAACTGGGTGGCCAACAAAGAATGCCCGCCCAATTCAAAGAAATTGTGGATAACGCCAACGCTTTCCAGTCCCAAAACCTCGGCGCACAGCTCCGCGACGACTTCTTCGCTGGGCGTTCGCGGAGCGATAAACTCGGTTTCGCTGCTTTCTATAAACAGGGCGCTGTCGGGATCGGGCAGGGCTTTACGATCCACTTTTCCGTTGGCGGTAAGCGGGATTTTATCCAAAAATACAAAAGCTGCGGGAACCATATATTCCGGAAGATGTTCGGCCAGAAAGCGGCGCAAATCACCTGCGGCGGGTTCTTTGCCGTCATCGGCAACCAGATAAGCGATCAGTTGTTTTTCGCGGTTCTTTTCCTGACGGGCGATAACTGCCGCATCGCGAATATCGCTATGTTCCAGCAAAACATTCTCAATTTCGCCCGGTTCCACCCGAAACCCGCGGATTTTGAGCTGGTAATCCACCCGTCCAATAAATTCGATGTTACCGTCGGGCCGGTATTTAACCAGATCGCCGGTTTTATACAAACGTCCGCCCGGCTTTTGACTAAAGGGATCGGGGATAAATTTTTCGGCGGTCAGTTCGGGCCGGTTAAGATAGCCGCGGGCCAGACTCTCGCCGCCGATATGCAGTTCGCCCGGTACGCCCACCGGGCAGAGCTGAAGGTTTTTATCCAGAATATAGGCCGTCGTATTGGCAATGGGTTCGCCGATGGGCAGTTCCAATGGATTTTTGCTATTACGATCTGTCTCCGTAGCTTCGTATGATGTACAGATGATGGTCGTTTCGGTAGGCCCGTAAGTGTTGAGCAAACGCACTTTTTCTCCGCCCAGTTTATTCCAGCGGGCCACGTGTTCGGGAGAGGCTTTGTCCCCGCCTAAAATCACCAGTTTTAAGCCGTCCGGAATCTGTTGCCCCTGTTCGTCAAGTTCGTTTACCCATTGATGCCAGTAAGCGGTGGGTAAATCTAAAATGGTCAGGCCATGTTTTTCAATAAGGGCAAGCAGCTCTGCTCCGGAAATGAGCACTTCCTTGCCGCGCAAAACAACCGCCGCTCCGCATTGCAGGGTGGGAAAGATCTCTTCGACCGCAGCGTCAAAATTGATCGTGGCAAACTGCAACATGCGGTCCTGCTCCTGCAATTCGAATCGGTTGATAACAAAGCGGTTGTGATTGACCACCGAACGGTGTTGAATCATAACCCCTTTGGGCTTGCCGGTGGAACCCGAGGTATAAATGATATAGGCCGTGTTTTCCGGTAAAACATGCACCTGCGGATTGGTTTCTTTCTGCCGGGCGATTTTTTCCGCCTCACCGTCGATGCTGATGATGTGCAAACCGTCGCGTTGAAAGCGCTCTTTTAACGATTCCTGTGTGATCAGAATATCCATGGCGGAATCTTCAATCATATATTCCAGACGCTCGGTCGGGTAGTTGGGATCGAGGGGTACGTAAGCGGCGCCGCTTTTCAAAATCGCCAGCAGGCCGATAACCATCTCCGCAGATCGTTCCAGGCTGATGCCCACCCGGTCTTCGGGTGCGACTCCGGCTTCTATCAGGTAACGGGCCAGGCGGTTGGCGCGGTTGTTAAGCTCTTCGTATGTCAGCCGTTCTTCGCCGGCAATTACGGCGGTATTTTGTCCTTTTTGCGCACATTGATTTTCAATAAGCTGGTGTACACAGGCGTCAGAGGGGAACGGAACGGTTGTGTTGTTCCATTTATGCAGAATGGTGTCGGTTTCTTCTTTACTTAAAAAAGGTATCCGGCCGATCGGCTGATCGGGATTTTGGCCTATTTGTTCCAGCAGATTTTTGTAGTGCCGCAACATGCGCTCGATGGTGGAAGCGTTGAACAAATCGGTGTTGTATTCCGCTGTGATGCTGAAGCCGGCCGGACTTTCCGATACATTGAAGGTAATATCAAAAGTGCTGGTGCCCATATCCACTTTAAGCATTTCCATCTGCAAATCCGACACCCGGCGCATGCTCACCGGCGCATTTTGCAAAATAAACATGACCTGAAACAGCGGCGAAGTGCGAATATCACGGTCCTTCTGCAAAGCGTCCACCAGATATTCGAAGGGCAGGTCCTGGTTTTCGTAAGCGTCCAGCGTGGTGGTGCGGACATTGCGCACCAGTTCACGGAACGATTGTCCGGCATCCAGATCGGTTTTAAGCACCAGCGTGTTGATAAACAGGCCGATCAACCCCTCGGTTTCGCCCTGCGTGCGGTTGGCGATAGGAGTGCCCACACTGAGGCGTTCCTGCCCCGAATAACGGTACAACAATATCTTAAAAGCGGCCAGCAGAGTCATAAATACCGTTGCGCCTTCTTTTTGACCGGCCTTTTTTATCGCCGCGGCAATCGGAGCTTCAATTTTGATGTTGGCGGTCGCTCCGGCATTGGTTTGCACCGCAGGACGCGGCCGGTCGGTGGGCAGCTCCAGCACGGGCGGGTTTTCGCCCAAATGGTTTTTCCAGTAGTTGAGCTGCTTTTCCAAAACTTCGCCCTGCAAATACTCTTTCTGCCATTCGGCATAGTCGGCATATTGCAGAGGTAGCTCGGGCAGCGGGGAAGGTTCGCCTGCGGAAAAAGCGGCATACAGAGCCGAGATTTCGCCAATCAGCACGCCCATAGACCAGCCGTCGGAGATAATGTGATGCAGGGTAAGCAGAATCACATGATCCTCCGGTCCGGCTTTGAGTACCGTTACCCGGGCCAGCGGTCCTTTTTTCAGGTCAAAAGGTTTGCGGGCTTCCTGATTGGCAAGCCTGCGGATTTCTTTTTCGCGCTCCGCGTCGGGAAGATGCTGAAGATCGATAACGGGAACGTCGAGTTTGAAGTCGGGATAGATGATCTGTACGGTTTCACCGTCCATCATGGCAAAAGTGGTGCGCAGCGATTCGTGCCGATCCACGATTTCATCTATGGCTTTCTGAAACACATCAAGACGGAAGGGACCTTTCAAACGAAAGGCCGAGGGAATGTTGTAGTATGGGCTATTCGGTTCAAACTGGTCCAGAAACCACAGACGTTTTTGCCCGAAGGAAGCGGGAAAAACATATACTTCCTGCTCTGCGGTTTCGCTTACCGGCGCCTCTTTAATATCGTTTTCCTTCATCTATCTCCGCATCCTTATAGCCGTAATATATTAAAAACAAAAAACTTACAAAACGAAATAAACAGAATATAGGTAAGAAATCACATTTTTATATCAAAAAAAGGATATTCGTACCTGTCGGTTGCCCGACGAATAAACGGACGTTTTCTTTGCCCGATTTCATATTTAAAATCAATCCAGGTCCGAACGTTTTACGGTTCGGGCGCTGCGGGCCACCCGTTTTATTTTGGGCGCGGCCTCAGCGGCCGGTTTATCCTGCTGTCCGGCTTTTTCGATCTCTTCCGCAATTTGCGCCGTGGTCGGTTTTTCAAACAGAGTGCGCAGCGGCAGTTCCACCTGAAAGGTTGATTTGACGCGGGACATAAACTGCGTAGCCAGCAGCGAATGTCCGCCCAATTCAAAGAAATTATCGTGCACGCCTACTTTTTCTATATTCAGCAGGTCTCCAACGATCGCCGCCAGTTTCTCTTCGGTTTCGTTGCGCGGGGCCACATATTCGGCGCTCAGATCTTCACGGGAAATCTCCGGTTTGGGCAGCGCGCGCCGGTCCACTTTACCGTTGGGTGTAAGCGGCAGAGCTTCCATCAATACAAAGGCCGAGGGCACCATATAGTCGGGCAGCCGTTGACGCAGATAGGTGCGCAGTTCGTTGCTGTCCGGCTGGGTGTTATCATCGGCAACAATGTAGGCCGCCAAACGTCGTTCGCCCGGTTTGTCTTCACGGGCTATTACGATCAAATCTTTGATTTGTTCATGCTGGCTGAGAACGGCTTCAATTTCGCCTAATTCAATACGGAAACCGCGTACTTTTACCTGAAAGTCTATGCGGCCTAAAAATTCGACATTGCCGTCGGGCAGCCACCGGGCCAAATCGCCGGTACGGTACAAACGTGCGCCGGGCTTGCTGCCGAATGGATCGGGGATGAACTTTTCGGCTGTTAATGCGGGCAGATTATGATACCCCCGGGCCAAACCGATACCGCCGATGCATAATTCACCGGCCGCTCCAACCGGAACCGGCTGCATATACCGGTCAAGAATATACAATTGAAAATTGCCGATGGGACGACCGATCGGCGGACCCTGTGTATAGCTGCCGGAGCACTCGTGCATGGAAGCGCAAACGGTGCTTTCGGTAGGTCCGTACGCGTTTACAAATTGACGTCCCTCGCCCCATTCCGCCACCAGCTCTCCGGAAACAGCCTCACCTGCGGTAATAATCGTGCGCAGATCGGGCAGTTCTTTTTTGGGCCAAACCGCCAGTACGGAAGGCGGCAGAGTGATGGTGGTAACCTTTTGCTCGGAGATTAATTCGGTAAGCTGCTCGCCCGAGGCGATGGTTTCCGCGCTGGTGAGCACCAGGGTAGCGCCGTTTAACAAGGCCATGACGAATTCCCAGGTAGCCGCGTCAAAACTGAGCGAGGCAAATTGCAGAATCCGGCTGCCCGGCCGAATGTCAAATGCTTTTTTCTGCGCTGCGGCCAGATTGCAGGCGCCCTGATGACGCAGCAATGTGCCTTTGGGCTTGCCGGTAGAACCCGAGGTATAAATAACATACGCTAAATTTTCGGGGTCTTGCGGCAATTCCGGATTATCGGCGCTTTCACCTTCGAGCTGCGGCCAGAGCGCGTCCACAGCGAGGCATTCCACAGACTGAGCGGAAAGACGCGGCAGCAGCGCTTCCTGAGTGAGCAAAACGGATTGCCCGGAATCCCCGATCATGTGGCGGATACGCTCTTCGGGATAAGCGGGATCGATGGGCACATAGGCTGCGCCGGCTTTGAGAATAGCCAGCATGCTCACGGCCATATCCAGCGAGCGTTCCATACAAATACCAACAATGCTTTCGGTGCGGACGCCTTTTTTGATAAGGTAATGTGCAAGCTTATTGGCCCGGGCATTCAGTTCGCCATAGCTTAACTCCTTTGCAGGTTTGCCGGGCACGCTTTGATAAACCAGCGCGGGCGCCTGGGCCTGTTGTTTGGCCAATTCCTCAAAAACCTGATGCACACATTTATCAGCGGGAAACGATTGGGCGCTGCGATTCCAGTCAAGAAGGATTTGTTGCTTTTCTTTTTCCGTAAGAAGCGGCATATCCCCTACGGATTGCTCCGGATCGGCGGTCATTTGTTCAAGGACAATTTTAAAATGTTCCAGCATGCGTACAATAGTTTCCCGATCAAAAAGATCGGTGTTATATTCCATGGAACCGAGCATTTCATCGCCCGCTTCAACCATAGTCAACGTTAAATCGTATTTTGCCACAGTGGAAGCGGAATCCAGAGCGCGCATGGTTAATTCCGGAAGTTCAATCATGTCCTGCGTGGGCGCATTCTGCAGTACAAAAGCCACCTGAAACAACGGGGAATGGCTCATATCACGTTCGGGATTCAATTCTTCCACCAGTTTTTCAAATGGCAGATCCTGATGAGC
Organism: Caldithrix abyssi; assembly: GCA_011369465.1. Lineage (GTDB taxonomy): Bacteria > Calditrichota > Calditrichia > Calditrichales > Calditrichaceae > DRQG01. Next base: position 23,462 of record DRQG01000086.1, on the reverse strand, counting down.
ATAAGCCCCCAGGGCGGTTTCGCGTACCTGCAACAGTAAATCCTCAAAGGCCGGATTTTCCGCAAAATCGGCCTTGAGCACCAGAGTATTTACGAAGAAGCCGATCAGTTTCTCGATGGCCGAGTTGGTGCGGTTGGCAATGGGCGAGCCGACCAGAATCTGTTCCTGCCCGCTGTACCGGTGCAGTAAAGTTTGAAAGGCAGCCAGCAAAGCCATAAACGGCGTAACGCTCAGTTCCTGGCTTAATTTACGCACAGCGGCAGATAGCTCAGGCGAGAGGCGCAAGGGCTCTTTGGCGCCCTCAAAAGTTTGCATGGGCGGCCGGGGCCGGTCGGTAGGCAGTTCCAAGAGCGGGGGAGCGCCGGCCAGTTCCTGTTTCCAGTAATCGATTTGTTTTTGCAGTACCTCTCCGGCAAGCCATTTGCGCTGCCAGGCGGCAAAATCGGGATACTGAATTTTCAGCTCCGGCAGAGGAGAAGGCAGGTTTTTGCTAAAGGCTACATAAAGCTGTATAATTTCGTTCATTAGCACGCCCACCGACCAGCCGTCGGAGATGATATGATGCATATTAAGTACTATGGCGTGATCGTCATCCGTCATTCGGATCAGATGGGCGCGAAACAGCGGCCCGACGGTCAGGTCGAACGGAAGAGTGGTATCTTCTTTGGCCAGCCGCAGAACTTCCTTTTCCTGCTCTTCTACAGGCAGACCGCCGAGGTCTGTTTTCTTTAATTTAAAACCGATATCTTCTTTGACGATTTGAACTGGGGTTCCGTCTTTGTCCAGAAAAACCGTACGCAATGATTCATGACGGCGTACGATTTCCTGCAAGCTTTTTTCCAGGGCGTCAACATTTAACCGACCGCTCAAACGCATGGCGGTGGGTATATTGTAGGAAGTATTGCCGGGCGCCAGTTGATCGAGAAACCAGAGACGCTGCTGGGCGAAAGACAGAGGCAGGTCCTGATCGCGCGGTACGGGTTCGATGGGCGGCGCGCTCACACCCGCTTCCTGTTTGCGGATACGGTCTATCTCGATGGCAACCTGTTCCACGGTTGGCTTCTCAAAAAGATGGCGCAGTTCCAGGTCCACGTCAAAAGCGTCGCGCAGGCGGGATATAACCTGTGTGGCCAGCAATGAATGACCGCCGAGATCGAAAAAACTGTTGGTTACGCCCACTTTTTCCAGACCCAATACATCGGCCCAGATACTGGCGATGAGTTCTTCTTCGGGTGTTCGCGGGGGAGTGTAGGAAAGGTCGCCTGCGATATCTGCCTGTTCCGGAGCCGGCAGCGCCTTACGGTTAATTTTACCGTTGGGGGTTAATGGAAACTTATCGAGGACGATGATGGCCGTTGGAACCATGTATTCGGTCAAATTCTGTTTTAAATAATCACGCACTTCCCGGGCATCCAGGGATTGGCCGTCTTTCGGCCGGATGTATGCCGCCAGCCTTTTATCGCCGGGTGCATCTTCACGTACAATTACAATGGATTCGGCAACACCGTCAATCTCATTCAGACGGGCTTCGATCTCACCCAATTCTATGCGAAAACCGCGGACTTTAACCTGATAATCCACCCGGCCGATAAAGTCGATACGGCCGTCGGGCAGCCAGCGAACCAGATCCCCCGTTTTGTAGAGACGCTCTCCTTCGAAACCGCTGAAGGGATCGGGAATAAACTGTTCCGCAGTTATCTCCGGCCGGTTTAAATATCCCCAGGCCAGGTTGGGGCCGCCGATATGCAATTCTCCCGGCACGCCAACCGGTACGGGGTTTAAGTATTTATCCAAAACATAGGTGCGCACGCCGTCCGGCGAATACCCGAGCGGCACAGTATCCAGGCCTTGTAAGCCTTCTTCCGTAATTACGTTCCACAACACGCCTATGGTGGTTTCGGTAGGCCCATACCCGTTCATAAAACGACAGCGTTTCATCCAGCGTCGGGCCAGCGACGGCGGACAAACATCCCCTCCGGACATCACCGTATGTAAGCCGGATAATTTGTCTTCCGGCAGTAAAGTCAGCAACGAAGGCGGGATCAGTGTAGTCGTTACGTTATATTTCTGAAAACTTTCGGCTAATTGATCCGGCGCCAGAAGAGTATCCTTATCCAGCATAAGCAATGTGGCTCCGCTGACCAGAGTACCGACAATCTCCGTTGTGGAAATATCAAAACTGAAGGAAGCGATTTGCGGCATGGTGCGCCCGGGCTGCAAACCGATATCTTTCGTAAAACGGGTAAAAAAGAGCACAGCGCCGTAATGGTGCAACAGCACTGCTTTCGGTTTGCCGGTAGAACCGGATGTATAAATAAGATAAGCCAGATCCTCTGCTTCCGCTTTGTCCTTAACAGGAGTATCATCCAGTGCGGATAACTCTGCGTGTATGGTATCCAATTCAATAATCGTATCCACTTTATCCTTAAACCGTTCACTCAAGGCGCTTTCCGTAATCAATACGGAAACGGCGGAGTCTTTTAGCATAAATTCGATGCGTTCTTCGGGATAATCGGGATCGATGGGCATATAGGCCGCACCGGCCTTGAATACTCCGAAAACCGAAAGAGGAATTCGTACGGAACGCGGCAGGGAAATAGCTACTACAGCACCGCGTTGTACTCCCCTGGATTGTAACAATCGCGCCAGTTGATTGGTATAACGATCGGCCTGCCGATACGTGACAGTCTCTTCCTTATGGCGGATGGCCACAGCCTGTGGGGTTTCGGCCGCTTGCCGGCTGAACATATTGTGCAGGGTGTCGGGCTGCGGAAGCGGTAAGACGCTTTTATTCCAGTTACGGATAACCTGATTGTATTCATCCTCGTCCAGCATAGAAATCCGGCCAAGCGTACTTTGCGGATTGTCCGCCATAGATGTGATAATATTGTGCAAATGTCCGAGCATCCGTTCTATCGTGTCAGCATTGAAGAGGTTTGTTTCATAGGCGATTTCCACAGTGAATTTTTGCCCGGGGATGCCGACCACTGTTAGCGGAAAATTCGTTCGCTCGAAGGATATGACATCACTAAGTGTTAATTCGTTTTCCTGCTGGGCCAGTTGCTCCCCTGCCGGATAGTTCTCAAACACGATAATACTTTCAAATAAAGGCATGGAATTGGGTACATCGCTCCACTTGCGGATATCCACCAGAGGAGTGTATTCAAACTGGCGTGTTTCGGCTTGTTCCAATTGCAATTTTTTTAACCATTCCGATATTTTCTGCTTTGGATCGATTGTTACGCGTACCGGAAGGGTGTTTATGAATAACCCCATAATGAACTCAACACCCGGAAGTTCGGGCGGGCGGCCCGATACGGTAGAACCGAAAACAACGTCTGACTCCTGACTGTAGCGATGCAGTAAAAAAGCCCAACCTGCCTGAAGTAATGTGTTTAATGTAATTTGATGCGTCTTGCTGAAAGTATTTAGCTTCTCCGATTCTTTCGCAGAAAAAACAATCTGTTTTTTATCATAGCCCTGTTCCGTTTCGGCTTCAGTGCGTTTAACCGGTATCGGCGTAAACGCTTCTATACCTTTTAAACGTTCTGTCCAGAATTGGCGCGCTTTTTCCATATCCTGAGCTTGCAACCAGGCAATATAATCGCGGTAAGGCGGGGGATGAGGCAAACGAAGTTCCTGCCCTTTGGTAAAGGCTTGATAAAAGGTAATGACTTCTTTAAGCACTATGGGAATACCCCAGCCGTCCAATAGCAGGTGATGATGGCTCCAGACCAGACGAAAGGATTCGTCGCTTACCCGGATAAGCGCGATGCGCATAACCGGCGCTTCGTTCAAATCCAAACCGCGCTTACGTTCGGCTTGACGGAAAAGCGGATATTCCTTTTCGACTTCCTCCGCCGACTTGTCCGTCCAATCAATAATTTCGAACGGGACCTCAGCGTTTTTATTAACAACCTGCAGCGGTTCGTCCAAATCTTCCCACACAAAAGCCGTACGGAACATATCATGGCGATCCACAACAGCCTGCCAGGCCTTTTTAAAAGCATCTATATCTAAACGTCCCGTAAGCGTGCAACTGAGTTGTTCGGTGTACACCTCGCTCTCGGGCGCATACAAGCTATGAAACAGCATCCCCTGCTGCATGGGTGATAGCGGGTAAATATCCTGAATATTTTCCTGGTTCATGGCGATCCTTGATTGTAATCGTTTATATGATTTCGAACATCATGAGTACTGGAGTAATGGAGTGTTGGAGTAATGGTTACTCCTCCATATATAAGTTATTGATTTCCTTAACTATCAAATTGTCTATCCAGTCTTGCGATTCCTTTTTTTGTTCCAACCGTTCAATTAATTTAAGCATGCCGTTTTCTAATTTATATGCTAAAATATCCAGTTTTTCAAATTCTTCCTCCGTAATATGACCGGCGGTTTTATACGTTATCCAACCGGAAACGCTCTCACCAAGAGAGCTTAAGGCAATGTAAAGATACTGAATATATTCTTTAATCGATTTCCGGCAATACCCTTCTGCTATATTTCGATGAATAGAGTCACATGATGCTATGGCCTGAGAGGAAACTCTTCTCAATTCGTAGGAAAATTTTCTGACTATGGAGTAATTTAGTTTATATAAATCAACGGCATCCTTCCAAACACGTAATTGTTGATATCCGCGATTTTTATTTTTTTTTAAACTCATCGATCCAACACTCCACTACTCCAACACTCCAACACTCCAAGACTCCAATAGTTCACCAATCCATCAATCCAATCCCTTTACACTCCTCTCCGTTTCTTCTTCTTCCCCAGCTGGGCCATAACTTTATCCAGTTTTTTGTTATCCAGTTTGGCTAATTCAAAATCGGAAGCGGTGCGGCCGCCGGCTTCGGGCGATTTACAATGTTCGATCAGCCGGCGCAATTCTTCGATATACAAAGCGGCAATTTGCCGGATTGTTTCTTCGTGATAGATATTTCGGCTGAAGGAAAAACGCATGTGCAGGCGGTTTCCGGCGATACTTCCGCTTACGCTGATTAAACTATCCAGTTGACATGCGGGGTCATGATCCGGGCCTTTGTCTTCCATAGCCGGTGCAAAAGGCGAATTGTCCGGCAAAGCCTGGTCGAATTGTCCCAGATAATTGAAAGTAACCTGCCCCTGTTCCAGCTTTTGTAAAGAACAACGCAACGTCTCGTCATCACTCGAATACCGCAACAAGCCGAATCCGATACCTTTATTGGGAATTTGCCGGATCTGTTCCTTAACCGTTTTAATGGATTCACCTTCATCTATTGCGCTGCCCAAATCCAATAAAACCGGATATACCGCTGTGAACCAGCCGATAGTACGCGAAATATCCACATCGTCAAACAGGTCTTCCCGGCCGTGCCCCTCCAGATTTATCAATAATGATCTTTTACCGTTCCATCGGGAAAAAGAGCGTACCAGCGCAGTGAGTAAAATATCGTTTATCTGCGTGTTGTACACCGGTGGTACTTCCTGTAAAAGGGCTTTGGTTTCTTCCTCGCTCAGGGATTCCACAACGCCGCTGAGATTGGTTTCATCATTCTTTCCGTTTGGTATGTCCACAGGAAGCGGTGTATGAGGCCTGTGTGTCATACTCAGCCAAAAATCTTTTTCCGCAGCTAATTTATCACCGGAAGCATACTCGGTTAGTTTTTCCGCCCATTGTTTGTAGGATGTGGTTTTAGGCGGCAATTGGGCATCGCGTCCCATAGCCAGTTGCTGGTAAGCGGCTTGTAAATCCTCTAATAAAATACGCCAGGAAATGCCGTCCATGGCCAGATGGTGAACGATCATCAAAATACGGTCGAACCGTTCCGCACCCATTTTAAAATAGACAAAACGGGCCAACGGGCCTTTTTGAAGATTGAGAGAGCGTTGAAACTCTGCGGATTTTTCGCTAACAGCCTGAGACTGTTCTTCTTCGGAAACTTTTGTCAAATCAATCACATCAAAGGGAAGGGCATCATCCGTTGGGGCATTTTCCTGTTTCCATACTCCGTTTTCTTCCCTGTAACGCAGCCGAAATGCGTCGTGGTGTTCCATCAAAAGAGTTACCACACGGCGCAAGATTTCTTCGTCCAGTTTTTCCTTCACTTCCAGCATCAAGGATTGATTCCAATGATGAGGATTCGGAAATTGTTTCTCGAAAAATCGTTTTTGAATGGGCGTTAATGGAACCGGGCCGGTTACTTCGCCCTGTTCGGCCTGAATAACGGGTGCCGATGCCGCTACAACCGCAAGTTCTTTGATAGTTTGATGCTTGAATATCTGTACGGGTGTGATTTGCAGACCATGCTGCCGGGCGCGTGCAATCATCTGAATACTCAAAATGGAATCGCCGCCCAGCTCAAAAAAATTGTCGTTAATGCCCACCTGTTTAATACCCAGCAAATTTTGCCAAATTTCAGCAAGTATTTTTTCATTTTCGCTGGACGGGGCCAGGTATTCTGTAGCGAGCTCCGGACGCAAATCGTCCGGCTCGGGCAGGGCACGGATGTTTATTTTGCCGTTAGGCGTCAAAGGAAATGCATCCAGTTTAACAAAATAAGCCGGTATCATATATTCGGGTAAATGTTCTTTCAAGTAGTTTCGCAGTAGGCTATGGCCCGGATTTGTACCTTCTTTGGATATAAAATAAGCGATAAGACGGGCTACTCCCGGTGTGTCTTCCCGTTTAACCACCACACAGTCGGCAACTGCTTCATGACGGGAAAGGACGTTTTCAATTTCGCCTAATTCGATGCGAAAGCCGCGAATTTTCACCTGGTTATCCACACGCCCTATAAACTCAATGTTTCCGTCCGGAAGCCATCGAACCAGGTCGCCTGTTCTGTAAAGCCGACTACCCTTTTCACCAGTGAATGGGTCCGGAATGAAGCGTTCGGCAGTAAGTTGCGGACGAAACAGATATCCGCGGGTAACATTTGCCCCGCCGATAAAGAGCTCGCCGGCCACACCGATGGGGACGGGTTGCAAGTAGGAATCCAGTATATATGTTTTTACATTGGCTACAGGTTTCCCGATGCTTGGTCTGGCGGAATCTTTTTTAATCTCACAAACTGTTGTGATATCGGTTGCCTCTGTAGGCCCATACATATTGAAAAAGTCAATTTGCGGCTCTTCGCGGAGTTGCTGCCAGGTCTTTGTGTCAATAGCTTCTCCGCCGGGAATAACGGCATAGGGTTTCCATTCTTCCTTTTCTAAAAAACCCGCCTGTATTAAAAATTTGAGCTGAGTGGGTACGCAGTCCAGAACATGAATTCGATTCGCTGTGATGAATTGCAACAAACTTTCACCATCCAAACGGATTTCCTGCGGAATAATATGCAGTGTATGCCCCATCAGTAAGGTAACCCATTGTTTAACAGAGGCATCAAAAGACAAAGGGGCATTTAAACTGACTCGTAAATGATCATCCTTATATTTATTGTAAATGCGGTTTTGCAAGGCGGTTATTAAATTGCCGATGGAACGATGCTGTACCATCACTCCTTTGGGTTTTCCGGTAGAACCCGAGGTATAAATGATATAAGCCAGGTTTGTGGAAACGATATTTGACGGTGGATTTGTTTCCGGTTGAGCGGCAATCTCCGGCCATTGTGTGTCAATGAGCAGAAGGTTTTCGACATCTTTGGATAATTTCTTTTCCAGTGATTGCTGGGAGATCATAATGGAAATGCCGGAGTCCTGTATCATATCCGATAAACGATCTTCGGGATATTCCGGGTCAAAGGGCACATAAGCGCCGCCGCTTTTAAGAATTCCCAACAGAGCAACAATGGACTCGGCCGAGCGCTCCAGGCACAGTCCAACAGGCATGTCTCCTTTTATGCCCAATGTGCGTAAATAGTGGGCGAGTTGATTTGCCCTTCTGTTCAGCTCCTCGAAAGTAAAACGGGTTTCACCGTAAATGACCGCCTCTGTTTGCGGGGTTAAAGCGGCCTGCTTTTCGAACAATTGCCCCACGGTCATTTCCTGAGGATACTGAGCCTGTGTGCTGTTCCATTGTTCAAGCACCAACTGTTCTTCCTGGTGTTCGGTAAAGCGCACGGTACTTATGGGAGTATCGGGTGTACGGGCAAATTTGTTCAGTAAACTCTTAAAATGTTCAATCAGCCTCAGGATACTGGATTCCTCGAATAAATCACTGTTATACTCAATAACACCGCCCAGTGAGCCGTCATGCATTTCGGCCATTTCCAGCGTGATTTCAAACTTGGCGGTGGGGTTGTCCGGTTCAATCTGGCTGAGTGTAAGTCCGGGCAGTTCCACTTTGCTGCGCGGGATATTCTGCAAGGCGAACATGGTTTGGAACAGGGGCGGCCGGCTGACATCGCGCTTGATGTTGAGTGAGTCGAGAAGTTTTTCGAAGGGTAAATCCTGATGAGCGAACGCTTCCAACGCCACCTGACGCACCCGTTGTACCAATTCCCGGAAACTGGGATTATCCGAAAGATCGGTACGCATCACCAGAGTATTCACAAAAAAGCCGATCAGCGGCTCAATTTCTTTGCGGTTACGGCCGGCGATGGGTGTGCCGACCAGGATATCGTCCTGTCCGGAATAACGATATAACAAGGTTTGGTAAGCGGCCAGTAAAGTCATAAACAGAGTGGCGTTTTCATCTTTTGTCAGGGCGCGTAACCCGCCGGCTATCTCGGCATCCACTTCAAAGCGCAAGCGGGCACCGTTTGCGCTTTGAACAGGCGGACGGGGATGATCGATAGGCAGTTCCAGATAGGGCGGCGCTCCCTCCAGAGTTTTACGCCAGAAATCGATCTGCTCTTCCAGTACTTTACCGCTCAGCCAGTTGCGCTGCCAATGGGCAAAATCGGCATACTGGATTTTGAGCGGTGGCAGGCTAACCGGTTTGCCCTGAACATAACCGCTATAGAGGGGAACGATTTCACGAATTAAAACGCCGCTCGACCAGCCGTCGGAAATAATATGATGCATGGTAAGCAGCAGAATGTGATCATCTTCTTTGAGTTTCAGCAGACGGGCCCGCATTAAAGGACTTTGATCTAAGCGAAAAGGTGTACGGAATTCCTCTTTGGAAATCTTTTCGGATTCACGTTTCTGTTCCTCGCCTTGCAAGTGGCTTAAATCATCGATGGCTATTTTGAAATCGATTGTTTCGGAAATTTTTAAACGCGGTTGTCCTTCAACTGTTTCGATAGCCGTGCGCAGCAATTCATGCCGTTCGATGATTTTATTCAAACTGGCTTCCAGCGCTTCGATATTGAGTTCACCGCTCATACGGATAGCATTGGGAATATTGTACAACGGGCTTCCCGGTTCCATTTGATCCAGAAACCACAAACGCTGCTGGGCGAAGGACAAAGGCAGAGCCTGATCGCGCGGTACCGGAACGATAGGCTGCACATCAATGCCCTCTTTATTCAGGGCTTCGCTGTCGATCCCGGCAGCCAGTTTTTCTACGGTAGGGTTTTCGAATAAGATTTTAAGCGGCAGCTCAATTTTAAAACTATCCCGGATACGCGAGAGTAACTGAGTAGCCAAAAGGGAATGACCGCCCAATTCAAAAAAATGATCCGTTGCACCGACCTGCGGTACGTTCAGCAACTCGGAAAAAATCTGAGCCACCATTTCTTCGGTGGGAGTGCGCGGCGCAATGTATTCGCGTTCCAGTTCCATGCGGTTCTCCAGCGGGTCGGGCAAAGCGCGCCGGTCGATTTTTCCGTTCGGTGTCAAAGGGAATTTATCCAGCATAACGAAGGCCGAAGGCACCATATATTCCGGTAACTGCTGCCGCAGATAATCGCGCAGATCACGGCTTGTCGGTATCGGCTCATCGTTGCTTACCAGATAAGCGGTGATGATGTTATCGCCCCGAGGATCTTTGGCCGTGGTTACCAGCGCTTGACGAATTCCGGGGTGCTGCTCCAACAGGGTTTCAATTTCGTCTAATTCCACGCGGAATCCGCGTATTTTTATCTGATTGTCCATTCGGCCGATATACTCAATATCGCCGTTTATGAGATAACGGGCCAGATCGCCGGAACGATACAGCCTCTCGCCCGTCTTTGTTGTAAAAGGATTAGCCACAAAACGGCTGGCGGTCAGCTCCGGTCGATTGAGATAACCGCGGGCCAAACCGGCTCCCCCTACGCATATCTCGCCGGGTACACCGATCGGAGCGGGCTGCAAATGGCGGTCTAAAATATATACCGGCAAGTCTGGTATGGCTTCTCCGATAACGCTGCCCCTATTGGCTTTAACGTCAGCCAGAGTAATGGGACGATAGGTGGCATGTACGGTAATTTCGGTGATCCCGTACATATTGATCAATCGGGGCTGCTCATCGCCGTGCCGTTCAAACCAGGGCAGCAAACTGTTCAGTTCCAACGCTTCGCCACCAAATACGATATAGCGTAAATGCGTTTTAAACGGTGCATTGCCAACTTGTTCCTCGGCATACATTAACTGCCGGAATGCCGAAGGCGTTTGATTTAGCACCGTTACTTTTTCGTTCGTAATCAACTTATAAAAACTTTCGGGTGACTGGCTTACGATCTGCGGGACAATAACCAGCCGACCGCCATATAACAGCGCGCCCCATATTTCCCACACGGAAAAATCGAAAGCATAGGAAAAAAACAATGACCATACGTCATTTTCGTTAAAGCCGAACCAGTGATCCGTGGCCTGGAAAAGCCGCCGTACATTATAATGACTAAGCAGTGTGCCTTTCGGCTTTCCCGTTGAACCGGAAGTGTAAATAATATAAATGAGATGATGCGGTTTAACAGGTACATCAGGATTATGGCTGTTTTCCAGCTCAATTTCCGTCCGATCGGTATCCAGACAAATCAGAGTGCACTTCTCTGCCGGCAGGTTATTCTTTAGAGAGTCCTGGGTTACAATAAGCCGGGTATCCGCGTCTTCAATCATAAAGGAAACCCGCTCTACGGGATACAGCGGGTCCATCGGCATATAGGCCGCCCCTGCTTTAAGGATGCCTAAAATAGCGATAATAACTTCCGGGCTGCGTTCCAGATAAATACCCACAGGAGTATCGGGAGTTACGCCTTTTTTCAACAAATAATGCGCCAGTTTATTGGCCCGTTCGTTAAGCTCTTTATAACTTATGTTTTTACCATCGAAACTGAGAGCGGGCCGGTCGGCAAATTTTTCGACCTGTTGTTCAAAAATCTGATGTACGCAAAAATCAGGTGTGTAGTGAGTTTCCCGGGGCTGCCATTCTTCCAACAGCAACCGTCGTTCTTCCTGACCCAGGATTTCAAGGCGGCTAATGGGTTGCTGCGGCGCATCGAGAGCCGCTTCCAAAAGGGTTTGGTAGTGTTCCAGCATGCGGTCCACTGTATCTGCATTAAAGATATCGCTGTCGTATTCAAAGTTGAGGGCCAGGGCATCGGGAAGTTCGGAAGCGGTAAGGGTCAGATCGAATTTGGCTGTATCACCTTCCAGGGGGATGCCTTCCACTTCGAGACCGGGCAGCTTCAGATTGCCCTCCGCTGCACTCTGATGCACAAACATCACCTGAAACAGAGGAGTGTGGCTGAGGCTGCGCTCCGGATTCAGTTCTTCCACCAGCATTTCGAAGGGCAGGTCCTGATAAGTGAAAGCTTCCAGTGCCGTTTCCTTGGTGCGTTGCAACAATTCCAGAAAGGACGGTTCTCCGCTTAAATCGCCGCGCAGCACCAGTGTATTTACAAAAAAACCGATCAGGCCCTCTGTTTCGGCCCGGTTACGGTTGGCGATGGGAGTACCCACACAGATGTCATCCTGACCGCTGTAGCGGTACAGCAGAGCGTAAAAAGCGGTCAGCAAAGTCATAAAGGGAGTGGTGCTTTGTTCCTGAGATATTTTACGTACTTTTTGCAGGAGTTCACCGGAAACGGTGCGCAGACGTTTGCCGCCGCGGTATGATTTCACTGCCGGACGGGGATGGTCGGTCGGTAATTCTAAAACCGGCAGATGTCCACCCAACACTTTCTTCCAATAGCCGAGCAACTCCTCCCGAACGCTGCCTTCCAGACGTTTTTTCTGCCAGCGGGCAAAATCAGCGTACTGAATGCGTAATTCCGGCAAAGGCGAGGGGCGGTTGCCGAGAAAACTTGTGTAAAGCGTACTGAACTCGTTGACAAATACACTCACCGACCAGCCGTCGGATATAATGTGGTGCATGCAAATTTGCAGGATATGTTCGTTTTCCGCCAACTTGATTAAATGGACATTAATCAGCGGACCTTTGGTTAAATTGAAGACGATGCGGCTGTTTTCTTCCAATACGCTGCGCAGTTTTTTTTCGCGTTCTTCTTCCGGTATGCCGCTCAAATCGATATGGTGCAGCGGTAAATTGCCTTCTGGAGCCACAACCTGCATGGGCGTTCCGTTAATCGTTGTGAAAGTGGTGCGCAGTACTTCATGCCGGCGGACGATTTCGTTTAAGGCTTTTTCCAGCACGGGTATGTTCAGCTTGCCTTTGAGACGCACGGCGGCCGGGATATTATAAGCGATGCTTTCCGGTTCCAGCAGATATAAAAACCATAAGCGCTGTTGTGCGTACGAAAGGGGAAAGGCGTTGCCCGCGCTACCCTTTTTTTTGAGTTGAAGTTCCAGAAGTTTTCTTTTTTCAGGAGATAATTGGGCCAGAAGTTTCTCTATATCAGTTGCCATCTGTTTTGCTATCCTTTTCTGAACTAAGTTCCTGATTCAATAAAGCCTGTGCTTCTTCGTCGGACATCTGTTCCAAACCGGCCAGTAGTTCTTCGATGCTTTTGTCGTCACGTTCGGTTTTTTCGATGACATCTGCCGCCGGGAGATTCTCTGCTTCCACCAGCGCCTCAGCCAACTCAGCCACCGTGGGTTTTTCGAATAAAATTCGCAGAGGTAGTTCGATGTTGAATGTTTCGCGAATGCGCGACATAAATTGTGTGGCCAGCAGGGAATGCCCGCCCAATTCAAAAAAATTATCGTGCACACCGGCCCGTTCGATGTTGAGCAGCTCGGTAACGATAGCGGCCAGCTTTTCCTCGTTTTCGTTACGCGGCGCCACGTATTCCGTAGAAAGACTTTCGCGCGAGAACTCCGGAGCCGGCAGCGCTTTACGATCTACCTTGCCGTTGGGTGTCAGCGGCATGGCCTCCAAAATGACAAAGGCAGATGGAACCATATAATCCGGAAGATGTTGCTGACAATGTTTTTTTAGAGTGGGCGCATCCAGTCCTTCCTGCTGTTCGGCAGCCAGATAGGCTACCAAACGCTTATCGCCGGGCGTATCTTCCCGGGCCAAAACGATGACGTCCTGTACATTGGGCAGTTCGCCCAGAACGCTTTCGATTTCTCCCAACTCGATGCGAAAACCGCGTACTTTTACCTGATGATCGATACGGCCTAAAAATTCCACGTTGCCGTCGTCCAGAAAACGGGCCAGGTCGCCGCTGCAATACAAACGGTTGCCGGGCTGCCCGCTAAAGGGATCGGGTATAAATTTTTCCGCCGTCAAATCGGGCCGGTTCAAATAACCACGGGCCAGTCCCACACCGCCGATATGCAGCTCGCCGGGCACGCCTGCCGGCTGAAGATTGCCGTAAACATCCAGCACATACAGTTGAAAATTATCGATAGGTTTGCCGATGGGCGGGGCCTGTTCTTCCTGAGGATCCGTTTCGTACATGGACGCGCAAACTGTGGTTTCCGTGGGGCCGTAAGCGTTTACAAATTGTCGTCCTGTGCCCCAGCGCTGCACCAGATCCGTGGTGCATTTTTCACCGGCGGTAATGATGGTGCGTAAGGACTCCACCGGTTCCTGCGGAACAACAGCCAGCACAGATGGCGGCAGTGTAACCGTAGTTATTTTTTGTTTGTTAAAAACCTGCAACAATCCCTGTCCGCTGGCCAGTTGTTCGCGGTCGGCGTACACCAGCGCCGCGCCGTTGAGCAGAGCCATCACTGTTTCCCACACCGAAGCGTCAAAGCTGAGCGAGGCAAACTGAAGTATTCGGCTTTGCGGTGTAATATTAAAAGCCTTGCGCTGGGCGCGGGACAGATTGCACAAACCGCGGTGCGGCAGCATGGTGCCCTTGGGTTTGCCGGTGGAACCCGAGGTGTAAATCACATAAGAAAGATTGTCCGGGCCGCTCAATGTTTGCGGATTTTGATCGGATTCTTTGGCGATTTCTTCGGCGTCCCGGTCCGTACAAACCGTAACGGCAGATGTCTGCGGCAAAATGTTCAATAATTCTTCATGGGTAATTAATACGGCCATGCCCGAATCGTCCATCATATAGCGGATGCGTTCGGGCGGGTAAGCGGGATCGATATTCATAAAAGCGCCGCCGGCTTTCAGAATACCCAAAATGGCCACAGCCACATCCAACGAAGCCGGCAGGCTTATACCCGCCAGTATATCGGGTCCTACGCCCTTTTTGCGCAGGTAACGGGCCAGGCGATTGGCGTGTTCGTTCAGTTCTTTGTATGTCAAATGAGCGTCTTCAAAGACCACGGCGGGGGCGTCGGGCTGCCGTTCGACCCACTCTTCGAATAACCGCTGAACGGTATGGGCATCCGGATAAGCCACGCGGGTATTGTTCCAGTCGCCCAAGAATAGCTGTTTTTCCGCTTCGCTCAACAGGGGCAGATACCCTACCGGTTGTTTGGGATTATCCAACACCGCTTCCAGCAGAGTTTGGAAATGGCGCATCATGCGTTCGACGGTGGATTTTTTGAACAAATCGGTGTTGTATTCAAAATGACACATCAGCCCTTCGTCCGTTTCGGCTGTGGTCAGGGTCAAATCGTATTTGGCGGTTTTGCTTTCCGCATTGAACGGCGCCAAAGTTAAATCCGGCAGCTCTATGCGCTGGATGGGTACATTCTGCAAAATAAAGGCCACCTGAAACAGCGGCGAATGGCTCATATCACGTTCCGGCTGCAAAACTTCCACCAGTTGTTCAAAAGGCAGGTCCTGATGCGCATACGCTTCCAACGTGGTTTCGCGCACCTGTTTCAACAGAGAGCGGAAATCCGGATTGTCCTCGAAATGCGTTTTGAGCACCAGCGTATTCACAAAAAAACCGATCAGCGCTTCCGTTTCGGCCCGGGTGCGATTAGCGATGGGACTACCCACCAATATATCTTCCTGCCCGCTGTAACGGTGCAGCATGGTCTGAAATACGGCTAACAGGGTCATAAACAACGTAACCCCTTCTTTGCGGCTGAAAGCCTTGAGCCGTTCCTGCACTTCCGGGCTGAGGGTTACGGTAAGAGCGTCGCCGTTGAAGGTCTGCATTTTGGGACGCGGATAATCGAGCGGCAGTTCCAGAACCGGCGGGTTAAGCCCGATTTTTTCTTTCCAGTAAGTAAGCTGTTTATCCAGCACTTCCCCTTGCAGCCAGTTGCGCTGCCAGGCGGAAAAATCGGCATATTGGATGGGCAGTTCGGGCAGGGAAGGGGTTTCGCCGCGACTGTAGGCTTCGTACAGGCTGCCGAATTCCCGAATGAGTACGCCGATCGACCAGCCGTCGGAAATGATATGATGCATGGTGAATACCATTACAAAATCGTCCTCAGCCAGCTTAATTAACCGCACGCGTACCAGGGGGCCGGTTTTGAGGTTGAATGGTTTTGCCGTCTCTTCTTCGGCCAGCCGCCGGGCCTTACTCTCGCGCTCTTCTTCTTTCAACGCCGAAAGATCTTCCACTGGGATATCGATATGCCATTGGTCATGGATAACCTGCACCGGTTTACCGCGGATATTGTCAAAAGTGGTGCGCAGCGTTTCATGCCGGCGGATGATTTCGTTCAGACTTTGTTTCAGAACTTCTTTGTCCAGCTTTCCTTTCAGGCGGATAGCGCCGGGGATGTTGTAAAAAGGGCTGTCCGGAGAGAGCTGATCCAGAAACCACAAACGCTGCTGGGCAAAGGACAGAGGAATCTCACCGTCCCGTTTCAGCGGTTCGATCGGCGGAGCGATAAGCGTATCGTCCTTTAAACGGGCCTGCTCAATCTGCATGGCCAGTTGTCCGATGGTGGGTTGGGCAAAAAAATCGCGCAGGGATATTTCCACTTCAAAAGCGTTGCGCACCCGGGACATCAACTGGGTGGCCATCAGCGAATGACCGCCCAATTCGAAGAAATCATCGGTTACCCCGACCCGGTCTTTCTGCAAGATTTGTTGCCAGATGCCGCTCAGGATTTCTTCCATCTGATTGCGCGGCGCCACATATTCACGCGCCGGTATATCGCCTGTATCCGGAGCCGGTAGGGCGCGGCGGTCCACCTTGCCGCTGGAAGTAAGCGGAAAAGCCTCCAACGGGATAAAAGCGCCGGGAATCATATATTCCGGCAGATGCTCTTTTAAATAAACAATGATTTCTTTCGGATCCGGATTTTGTCCGTCCTGCGCCACGTAATAAGCGGCCAGAGTCGTGTCGCCGTCGGTTTGGTCGTAGGCCTGAACCACGGCGTCCCGGATTTGAGGATGATCGGCCAGTACGTTTTCAATTTCGCCCAGTTCAATACGAAAACCGCGTATTTTAACCTGAAAATCGATACGACCCAGGAATTCCAGGTTGCCGTCGGGCAGCCAGCGCACCAGATCGCCGGTTTTATACAAACGGCCTCCGGCTTGCGGACCGAACGGATCCGGAATAAATTTTTCGGCAGTCAGTTCCGGGCGATTCAGATAACCGCGGGCCAAACCGACGCTGGCAATATGCAGTTCGCCGGGCACGCCGATAGGCTGCGGCCGCAGCTTTGAATCCAGCACATAGAGCCGTACATTGTCAATCGGCCGGCCGATGGGCACATTGACGCCGATGGGCTGGCCTTCCCGAATATGATACAGGGAGGCCGCTACAGTAGATTCCGTTGGTCCGTAACCGTTTATAAATTTGCGCCCTTTCACCCAGCGGCTCACCACTTCGCGTGTACAGGCTTCGCCGGCGGATCCGACCACTTTAAGCGCGGGAAGGCGGTTGTTATCCAAAATAGCCAGCACGGAAGGGGGCAGAATGAAAGTGGAAATTTCCTGCTCCCGCAGCAAGGCAAGCATTTTGTCTTCATTCAGGATGTCTTCGTAGCGGATCAGATGCAGGGAAGCGCCGTGCAGTAATGCGCCGAAGATTTCGGCGATGGAAGCATCGAAACCGATGGAAGCGAACTGCAGTATCCGTTTGCCCACGGCAACATCGAAATTTTTACTGATGACCGCCGCCGTATTTATTGCACCGCGGTGCTGCAAAAGAGTGCCCTTGGGCCGCCCGGTGGAACCGGATGTGTAAATAATATAAGCCAGATTTTCAGGCAGAACCCGAACGGCGGGAGCTGTTATTGCCTGGGCGGCAATATTTTCCGCTTCGTTTTCCCAAACCAGAGCTTGCCCGGCAAAATCTTTAATGTTTTCCAGCAAATCTTTTTGAGTGATGACGTACCGCGCTCCGCTGTCTTCCAAAATAAGCCGAATCCGTTCCGGAGGATAGTTGCGGTCGATCGGTACGAAGGCGCCGCCGGCTTTCATTACGGCAAATTCGGCGATAATCATTTCCGGAGATCGATCCATATAAACGGCCGCAATGTCTTCCGAAGCAAACCCTTTGTCCAAAAGGTAATTGGCCAATTGGTTAATTTGCTCGTCCAATTGCCGGTAAGTAAAAATCTGATCGTAAAACTGCAGAGCCGGTTTGCTGCTATGCGTTTTAACCTGTCGCTCAAAGATTTCATGCACGGTGGCCGAATCAGGGAAATCAGTTTTGGTCCGGTTCCACTCTTCGGTAACCTGCTGCCGTTCTTCTTCCGGTAGAAGGGTTAAATCACCGATCGTCCGGGCAGGGTCGGCGGCAATTTGTTCGGCCAGCAGTTGTAAATGTCCGAGCATACGCCGGATGGTGCTCTCCGTAAAAAGTTTGTTCTGATAGGCAATTTCCAATGCCAGTCGATCCGTTACCGCCGCCACAAAGGTAATGGGATAGTTGGTACGCTCGAAGGCCTGCATCTCCAAAAACTGTAAACTGGTCTTCTGCTCATTCATCGACTTATCGACCGGGTAATTTTCAAAAACAACCAGTGTTTCGAAAAGCGGCGCATTGGCTGGTACATCGCTCCAGCGCTGGATTTCGGCCAGCGGGGTATATTCGTATTCTCTCTGCGCCACGGTAGAGGCTTGCAAATTTTTAAGCAGATCGATAACCGGCGTGCTGTCATTCATCTGTGCCCGCACAGGCAGGGTGTTAATAAACAGACCCGGCATGGTTTCCACGCCCGGCAGGTCGGGCGGGCGACCGGAAACGGTTGCGCCGAAGACCACATCTTCCTCGCCGCTGTAGCGGCTGAGCAAAATACTCCACAGGCCCTGCACCACCGTATTGATGGTAAGTTGGTTGGAACGGGCGATATCCTGCAGCCTGGCGGTGACGTTTTCCGACAGTTTTATATGAATTTTGGGATAGGTGTCTGCCGCGTCTTCGGGTACGGCGAGATTTTTTATAACCAGCGGCGTAGGCGCATAGAACCCTTTCAACTGTTCACGCCAGAAAGTTTCGGCTTTGGCCATATCTTGTTTTTGCAGCCATAAAATATAATCACGGTAGGGCCGGTTGCGGGGCAGCTCCATCTCCTGCCCGGCACGGTACATCTCATAAAAGGTAAACACTTCCTTCAGGATAATGGGTAGCGACCAGCCGTCCATTAAAATATGATGGTTGCTCCAGATAATCTGCCACAAATCTTCGTCCATTTGAATGACGTTAAGCCGGAGCAGCGGCGCTTTGTTCAGGGAAAAACCCTGGCGCCTGTCTTCATCCAATAAGTTTTGCAGCATGCGTTCCTGTTTCTTTTTGTCCTGCGAACGCCAATCATGAAAAACAAGAGGAATATCCACCGTTTTGTGTACTACCTGAAGTTGTTTTTCCAGTTTTTTGTACACGAAGGAAGTGCGTAAAACGGGATTGCGCTCGATGACTTTGGCGACCGCCCGCTCAAAAGCGGCCTTATCCAGGTCGCCTTTCATTTTGAAGGTGGTCTGCTCAAAATACATGCCCGCTTCGGGATCGAAAATGCTGTGAAACAGCATACCCTGCTGCATGGGCGAGAGCGGATAAACCGCTTCTATATTTTTATTTTTTGGCTGGTTCATCGCATTCCTTATTTAAACAGATTAAAATTTTTTCCGGTTTTATTTTGAAAGCCCAATATACAAAATTAAACGATCGCAAATTTGTGATTTAATACTAATTTATCGGCAAAATTATGATTTCATTTAATCTAAATCTTCCTCCAGCTCGGACATAAAACCTTCAAGTTCATCTTCATCCAGTTGTACGTCTTTAAAATCGGACGGGGTAAAGGCTCCGCTTTCCGGATCGAGACAATGATTAATCACCTGACGCAGGCTGTCCATATAGTCATCGAGCCAGCGCTGAACCGTCTGTTGATGATGCAATTTTTCGCTGTATGAAAAATGAATGGTTAAGCGTCCTTCCAAAACGCTGCCGCCGATATCCAGTACATGGACCCGCCGGTTTTCGGGATGACGTTCCGTGGTGGAAATATTTTCAACCTGTCCGATGGCTTGCGCCTGTTCTGCGGTCTGATCGAACTGCCCCAGATAGTTGAAACCGATATCCGCCGGGGGAACGTTTTGCAGCAAGGCTTGCAGTTCCTGCGGCCCGTGATATTTGAGCAGACCGAATCCCAACCCGTTGTTGGGCACGCTGCGGTACTGTTCTTTTACCGTTTTTATCGCCTCAGCCACATTGGCGCTGCCGGCGATATCGAAGTAGGCCGGATAGGCGACGGTAAACCAACCGACCGTCCGCGAAATGTCAACATCTTCAAACAGGTCTTCGCGTCCGTGTCCTTCCAGGTTGATGCGTAAGGTGCTTTTGCCGGTCCAGCGTTTCCAGGCCAGGGCTAACGCCGTAAGCAGCAGTTCGTTAATCTGGGTATGGTAGGCTGCCGGCGCTTGTTTGAGCAGAGCCTCGGTTTCATCTTTGTTGAGAGTGGCCTTTACGGTTCGGGCGTCCATTTCCAGATTGCGTCCCTTCTGTATATCCACGGGCAGTGGTTCGGCCGGCCGACTGACGGCGGCGCGCCAGTAATCAGCTTCTTTCAAAACGGTTTCGCTGGCGGCGTGAGCTATTAATTTTTGCGCCCAATATTTAAAGGAGGTGGTTTTGGGCGGTAATTGCGGTTCGGCGCTTCCGTTCTCAACAATTTGCGTATAGGCCCGGTAAAAGTCCTCTAACAAAATACGCCAGGAAATTCCGTCAATCACCAGGTGATGCACGGTAATAAACAGCCACCGGTTGCGGCCGTTTTTGAAATACACAGCCCGGGCTAAAGGGCCGGTTTCGATATTCAGCGTGTTTTGAACATCGGCTAACCGGGAAGCGAGATCTTCGGACTCTGCTTCCATTACGCTAAAGGAAAAGTCGCTGTTTTCCTCAATGACCGCCTGCCGGTCTTTGTCGGTCTTCCGGAAGCGGGCGCGTAAAATGTCGTGATGCTCCGCCAGTTTGTTTAAGGCCGTACGCAGCGCGTCTTCCCGCAGGGGTTGGTTAAGCCGGATAAGCAGACTCTGGTTCCAGTGCGAAGGCCGGGTCAGGTTTTGATCCATAAACCAACGCTGAATAGGAGTGAGCGGAAAATTGCCCGAGACGGCCCCCTGTTCGGCATGTACGGCAACCCCTACTTCGGCAGCCTCTGCCAGCTCTTCGATAGTGGGATGTTCAAAGAGCAGTTTGGGCGAAATTTTCAACCCGGCCTGTTTGGCGCGGGCCACCACCTGAATGGTCAGGATGGAATCGCCGCCCAGTTCAAAGAAATTATCCTTTATACCTATTCTTTCCGTATTCAGCAGTTCTTTCCAGATATCGGTTAAAATTTGCTCGCGTTCGTTACGGGCTTCAACATATTCGGATTGCAATGCTTCCCGGTCAATCTGCGGCGCGGGCAGTCGTTTCCGATCCACTTTTCCATTGGGTGTGAGCGGCAGTGTCTGCAAAAATGTAAAATATGCGGGAATCATATATTCGGGTAAGCGACCGCTTAAAAAATCACGAATTTCCGTAATGAATGAATTGTTGTCTGTATCGCTGACCAGGTAAGCGGCCAGTTGTTTGCTTCCGGAGACGTCCACAGCAATGACCACCGCATCTTTAATTTCCGGATGTTCCTGCAAATTGGCTTCAATCTCACCGAGTTCGATACGGAAGCCGCGTACTTTTACCTGATGATCAAGCCGGCCAAGGAATTCCAGCGTGCCGTCTTTCCGGAAACGGCCGAGATCGCCGGTCAGATACATGCGCGCGCCATTCCTCTCCGAATATGGATCGTGTATAAAACGCTCGGCCGTCAACTCAGGACGGGCCAGATACCCTCGGGCCAAACCGGCTCCGCCAATGCATATTTGTCCGGCCACTCCCGCAGGTACAATCTGAAAATTTTCATCCAAAACATATACATGTGCGTTGGCCACCGCTTTACCAATAACCGGACGCGTTCCGGAATTGTTCACATGAGCAATGGTGGAATCCACTGTGCACTCGGTCGGGCCGTAAACATTAAAATATTGTGTTTTAGGCGCTGATTTTAGCTGCCGCCAAACGGTTTCATCGATGGCTTCGCCGCCAGGCAGGCAAATCAGCGGCTGCCAGTGTTCGTTGTCGTGCAGACCGGCGTCCAAAAGCAGTTTCAGTTGAGACGGAACGCAGTCCAAAACTTCCAGTTGGTGCTCACGAATAAATCGCAGCAGGTCTTCTCCGCTCATCCGGGCCTCGGCAGGGACAACATACAGCGTGTGACCCGCGGCCAGCAATACAATTTGTTGAACCGAAGCGTCGAAAAGAATGGGCGCGTTTAAACTGGCCCGTAATGTCTTCCGCCCGAATTTGGAATAAATATCCGTTTCCAGGGCGCGTAAAAGATTGAGCATGGAAGAGTGCTGGACAAACACGCCTTTGGGTTTACCGGTGGATCCGGAAGTATATATGATGTAGGCGCCGTTTTCCGGTTTAAGCGCGAGGGAAAGATTATCATCGGGCATGGCTTCTATTTCAGCGGCCATGCTGTCCATGGTTATCATTTTCTGTACAGTCCGGGGCAGCCGACTGCGTAAAGATTCCATGGTGATAACCTGCAGCAGTCCGGAATCACGGATGATAAAATCCAGCCGTTCGGATGGATAATCGGGATCAAGCGGCAAATAGACACCGCCGGCTTTAAGCGCCGCCAGAATGGCTACAAGCATTTCGCTGGAACGGGGCAGAAAAATTCCCACCGGCTCTTCGCTTTCCAATTTGTTAGCCAATAACAACCGCGCCAGTTGATTGGCTTTACGGTTAAGTTCGCCGTATGTAAGCTCCTGTTCCCGGTAAACAACGGCCGGGCGTTGAGGGTGCGCCTGCGCCTCTTTCTCAAAAAGTTCATGGAAGCATGCGTTATCCGGCTCTATTGTTTTTCCCCGGCTCCATTGCCGCAGGATCAATTGCCGTTCGCTTTTTCCCAAAAAATCCACGAAATCGATCGGCGAATCGGGAGCCCTGAGAATGGTATTGAGCAAGTTGTTAAAATGACCGATAAAACGCTCGATGGTATCCCCGTCATATAAATCCGTGTTGTATTCCAGCATGGAATGTAAGTGGTTCCCGCTATGCGTTACCGAGAGGGTCAGGTCAAATTTTGCGGAACCGGTATCGATTTCCATAGGCTCGAAGGACAATCCGCCGATTTGTTGGCTTTCGGTCGGCGCCTCCTGATAGGAAAACATAATTTGAAATAACGGTGTGTAGCTCAGATTCCGTTCCGGTCGAAGCGCATCCACAATTTTTTCAAAGGGCATTTCCTGGTGTTTAAAGGCTTCGAGCAGCGTATGGCCAACCCGTTCCACTGCCTGAATAAAACCGGGGTTGCCGTCCAGATTGGTACGCAGTACCAGAGTATTGACAAAAAAACCGATCAATGCTTCACTTTTTTTGTGCAGCCGTCCGGATACCGGTGTTCCCACAACCACATCGCTATGACCGATATAGCGTTTGAGCAAAATTTTAAAAGCGGTCAGCAGAATCAAATAAGGCGTAACACCTTGTTGGCGACTTAGTTCCATGATGCGGGCGGTTGTATCCGAGGATAGATTAAAGTACTTTTTCCCGCCATGAAACGACTGGACGCGCGGACGGGGCCGGTCGGCAGGCAGGGTAAACAATGCCGGACTTCCGGCCAGTTTTTCTTTCCAGTATGCAAGGTGCTGTTCGAAGGCCCGGCCGGAAAGCCAATCTTTCTGCCAGCGGGCAAAATCTTTGTATTGAAAGGTTAATTCCGGTAAAGGATTGTCTTTTTTGTCGGCAAAAGCTTCATACAGCCGAACCAGTTCGCGAATAAATATAGCCAGGGATAAACCGTCCGATATGATGTGATGCATATTAAGTAAAAACACATAGCTTTCGTCGCCGGTTTTGAGTAAAAAGGTACGCAACAACGGCGGC
>DRQG01000085.1 GCA_011369465.1 Caldithrix abyssi | reverse complement strand
TTTTTTAACGTTGGCAGCAGCTCTTGTAGTAGGAATTAGCTTTATATCGGTGTACCACTGGCAAGGTATTTCAAACGTTTCCGGCCCAAAGGATAGTCCCGCTTTTCAAAACAATCCGGAGTTGGAGAATGTGCTCCACGATGTGTACAGATCTGAAGAGATAGAAATAATAGCGCCAAAGATAAATGAACATCTACACCCGCCTATACGGTTTGAATGGAAAACAGAGATGGAGGACAGCTTTAAAGTAATCATCCTTAACAATAAAGGAAAGACGCTATACACGCTTAAAACCCATCAAATGTTTTTAATATTTATGGCTCCACTTCCGCCAGCTGTTTACTACTGGAAATTAGAAAACACGGAAGAACTGCTCTATGTGGGAAAATTTTATGTGGAGCAAGATTAACCAAAAAATAGTGTCGTTTTAAAGTTGATTCCGCCATAGTGAGGAAACTACATAGTGTTTAGAATTGTTTTGTTATTATTTGTCCTTTGCACCCCTTTTTCTTCTATGGGTATTGGGAATGATACCTCACCGAATCCCGCAAATAAAGAAGCTAAGAATTATCACACAAAAGGCCTGGACTTTTCGAGAGAAGCAAAGTTCGATAGCGCTCTTTTTTATCTAAAAAAAACCCTTCCTTTATATTATAAGGTGGGGGACTGGTCTAATTATTTCAAAGCCGAAGGAGCTATTGCCAGCGTTTTTCTGAAAAAAGCTCAGTATGATTCGGCTTTCTTTTATTATTCCCGGGCTCTTGATTTGGCGGATTCTTTATTGGATAAAAACGATCTTACCTTTGTAATAATATATCATGGTATGGGAAATTATTTTTTCAGAACAAACAGTTTTGACCAGGCAAGATATTATTATACCAAAGCGCTAAATTTTATTATCCAGCATAAGGGGAAAGATTTTCCAAGAATTGCTGACGAATACCTTGCATTAGGCGCCATATATTATAAAATGGGTAAGTATCAAAAAGCATTAAATTATTTTAGAAAAGCGGAACATATTTGGAAAAAGAACTTAGGAGATTTACATCCAAAACTGAGTTTTGTATATGGGAATATCGGCAATTGCTATTCAGAGCTGGGCATGAATGAATTGGCTCTTCGATATTATCAGCGAAATCACTCTATTCTCAAAATGAATTATGGGGAAAATAACCCGCAAACACTATTAGGCCTTTTTGGCATTACCACAATCTATGCTAAAACAGGAGATTATGAAGAAGCTTTAAAAATTCTAACTTACATCCTACCAAATATAGAGAATAGTTACGGGAAGCAACATCCTTTCACAATATCCATTTTAAATAATATGGCAAATGTTTATGCTCTGATGGAAAATTACATACAGGCGGAGAAAATTTTTCGCCAGATTTTATCCATCGAGAAAAAGATGTACAATAACAAAAATTTAAGAATGGCCAATAACTGGGCAAATTTGGCCAATATTTATCATATGCAGGCCAGATATACTGAGGCTCTGGATTTCTATAAAAAAGCATTGGTAATAAAACAAGAATTGCTCGGGGCTGATCATCCTAATATCGCGAATACTGTATACAATAATATGGCAATTACCTATACCAAAATGAAAGATTATGATAATGCTGTTTTTTATTACAATAAATCGCTGAAAATATTGAACGGAATGCCGGTAAAGAATAAACTTTATCTGGCGGATACTTACAACGGTTTGGCCGATGTGTATTTTCAAAAAGAAGAATACACAACCGCTTTACAACATTCACAAAAAGCTCTTCACTACTTGCTACCGGAATTCACAGATACCGATATTTATAAAAATCCAACGCAGGAAATCATAGAAAATTCGCTTCCGGAATTGGCAAATGTTCTGGAGCGTAAAGCAGATATATTTTATGCGCGATATACGAATGAAACGCAACATATACACGATTTAAAATCTTCTGTCCTGACCTATAAACTTTGTACAGACGTACTGGATAGAATTAAAATATCCTATCATTTTGATGAATCAAAAATGAGTTCATCACAAAGAACCCATTATATATACAAAAAGGCCCTGGCTGCCACCTATGAATTATATAAAAAAACGAAGGAGAAAAAGCATCTTTATTGGGCTTTACAAGCTGCAGAACGAAACCGATTTTCACTTTTAAACGAAATTATGCAAAATAGTCTTGCCACCAGATATGCTCACATACCCGATAGCCTGAGAGAACGCGAATCCTGGTTAAGAACAAGTATCAACAGAATAGAGAACGATCTTCTCAAACTAAAAACAGAACAACCGCCGGCGGACAGTCAGGCTGTTTCTGCGCTGGAAAGCCGCTTTGTAAATGCTAAAATTGAATATAATAACTTGATTAATCTTCTGGAAAAACAATATCCGAGATACTACCGGTTAAAATATGGTATCAGGATACCCTCTCTTGACAATCTTCAAGCGACTGTATCCAAAAATGAAGCAGTTCTGGAGTATTTTCTGGGAGATAGCACTCTCTATATTTTTCTCTTGTCAAAAAATCAATTTACTGTTTTCAACACACCGTTTACGGAAAAAGAGAAGAAAATAATTCTGAATCTTATTCGCAGTCTTAAAACGTATGATAAAGAGACATTTCTTCAAAATGCATTTTCCGCCTATAAGTTGTTGATAAGCCCGTTGGAAAAAGAAATAGCAAACTATCGGAGATTACGCATCATTCCCGACGATGTGCTCAGTTATGTGCCGTTTGAAGTTTTGATAGCGAACAAAGGACCAGCGGATGATTTTACACAACAGGATTATCTGGTTCGAAGTTTTGAGATATCATATTATTATTCCATGAGTTTTATGTACAGACTAAAGGAAGGCATACTCCGTTCAGATCAAAAAACCGCACAAGGCTTTCTTGGTTTTGCTCCTGTGTTTAGCGATGATATGCAAAACGGCTATATTTTGGCAAGTAAAGATGATGATTTTCGTGGCGGTATTTTGGCAGATAGTCTGAATCGGTCTCTTGTCATAAATCAACGCAAATATCGTTCGCTCAAATTTTCGGAAAAGGAAATTCGCTCCATTATACATCTTTTTGATAGCAAACATTTGCCGGCGGCAGGATATTTTTATAATGATGCTACGGAAGAGAATTTTAAAAAGAATTGTTCTGATTACAAATATATTCACATCGCCACCCATACTTTAATGAATGATAATTATCCCAAACTGTCCGGACTTATATTTGCTCAACCGGATAAGAATACGGACGAGAATGACGGCGTGCTATATTCAGGAGAAACGTACAATCTTGCCTTGAATGCTGATTTGGTTGTTTTGAGCAGTTGTGAGAGCGGTTTAGGTAAATTAATCAGCGGAGAAGGGTTGATTGCCTTAACAAGGGGGTTTCTCTACTCCGGAGCCAGGAATATGATTGTATCTCTATGGAAAATATCGGACAAAATGACCCCGGAACTGATGAACTTATTTTACAGAAATGTACTCGATGGTCGGGAGTACTCTTCGGCTTTACGTCAGGCTAAACTGAAAATGATTGAAGATCCCCTCACCGCCTTCCCTCGTAATTGGGCCGCTTTTATATTGATTGGAAAATAATTCTACTAAAAAATTTTCGTTCTCTTTCCATTTTCATTCCTCTTCATCATATATAAAATTGTAGATCAATCAAAATTATAATCTCAAACCGGCCCATTTCACATATCAAATACAGGAGGTGTCATTATGTCCAGATTGTACAAATTTATGTTTTTGTATCTATTTATGTTGCTCAGTGTTTTGCTCTATCTAACCAGCTGCGGAGGGTCAAAAAAAATTGCCACCTTCAGTTTTGATGAGTATGCACTAACTAACCCGCAAAATATTTCAAAAACTATTAGCAATGTTACTATTGAGGTTGATCCGCTTTCACCCTCCAAAATCTATGACTATCCCGAACTCTTTTCTTTTAACTATGATGATTTGCCCGAAGCGCTCCAAACATTAAACTTAAGCAGCTACTATCCTTCCGATTTAAACGGAAAAAGATGGTGTTGGACATTTGGCACAGGGCGATTTTTGTTGGCTGCTTTTAAGATAAAAATTACAAATAAAACGCCCCATATTTTAAGAATGAAAGACGCCCGCATCTATCTGGTTGTAGATGGAGAAGATCCTATAAAAGCAGTTACATTTTTGGGTAATCCGCAGTTATACAGAGTTGGCGAACAAGGAGAATCGGTACTTCCCAAAAGCGCGATAGACGGTGATGAAAGTTTGATCCACTGGGTCACCTATTTTGAAGAACAGTATGAAAAAGAACGGCCCAAGGGACTGCTCAGTATGACCTATCCTATCGGGCTGGCTTCGCAAGTGATTGCCTTAAACAAAAACGCCTATAAACTGATCAATGATGTCAATAAAGAAATATTGCCGGATTTCAGCTATTCGGGAATTCTTTTGTTCCCGCACATCATATCTAAGAAAAATGTGAAACTTGCATTTTATGACATAACAACCAAAACGGATGCTGCCGGTAATCCTATTGAGAAAGCGAAATTTGAATTTCCCTTAAAACTCGAATCGGTAAATATGTGGTATGATGATATGCAGAAAAAATGGAAAGTTGGAAATCCGCCTGCGCCTACTGCTGCCAAATAAGTATCCTGAGGACGGTTTGTCGAATTCATTATCGAAACCGGCAAACCGTCTTTAAAATATCTGTAAAACAAAAATGTCTTCGAATTTTTGAATTTTACAGGGGGTATTTTTATCGATGTGTAATCGATGGAAAATTGTACTTCTGTTATCCTTCTTGATTTTCGGTCAGCTTTTTTCACAAAAGCCCGTTTACCCCATCATTTTTATTCACGGTTTAAACAGTAATGATAAAACCTGGCAGAAAACCGTATATTTTATGGCCGATAATTATTTATGGGGTGATCCTTATACAAATAAAGGAATATTTCATGCTGTTTTGAACTCAAATTTCGGGAGCTCGCTCTATTCGGATGATGTAATATATTACGACGACCTTTCGGATAACAGCCTTTTTTGCATCAACTTCGACGGAATTTATGATAAAAATCAGAATAAAATAATACCCTATATGGATCACGGGAGATTTGGAGAATCTGAAAGCAACGAATCGGCTATCGTCAAACAAGGTTACGCGCTGTCCAAAATGATCCGGAAGGTGCTTCAGGTAACCGGCAGTTCAAAAGTAATTCTGGTCGGTCATTCTATGGGCGGTTTGGCGGCCCGGGAATATCTGCAACGTCGGGAAGGCGGCGTACATAGATGGTGGGATGAAAGGGATGGGCATAAAGTTGCCAAACTGATTACTATCGGAACTCCACATTTAGGAAGTAACGCAGATTTATCCGTATTCCAGGAATTTGTTATTGACAATTCTTCGGAAGCTGTGAGGGATTTGCGGTGGAACTATAGTTATAGTTTATTCCCCTGGGCTAATGGAGTTTATCTGTTTGGAGGGGATGAGGATAAAGTACCATTGCTGTTCCACGAAGAGGATGTAAATTGTGACGGAAAGGTAGGCGGTTGGATTACGGGGATAAACGCAGGATCTGACCTTACATTCGATAATCCCAATATGCCGCTTCCTGCAGACCTTGAATACACATGGATCGTCTCTGATGAAGGGACCTCCGTTGGCGGCGATTGGGTTGTAGATCTGGACCGACAATGGTTGTATGATGAGCAAAAAAGACCGGTACCCTATGGTTTGGCGGAAAAAATACTTACCCATCGAGCACATTGGAATGAGACGAAGGATTATGGAAGTATTATGAAAGGTCTGGATGAACCGGATCATATTTATACCGCCTATCAGATTCATATTGATGAATCCTATCATGTCTTTGCCACACATCAGGGTGAAAGTAAGACGGATACCGATTACTTTATGTTCAGCATAAACCAGAGCGGTGTGTATCGCTTCCGTTTGGATAACATTCCCGGATTTTTCACGGAAAACAGTATCTCTTTTGAAATCATCGCCGAAGACAAAACAACCATTCGAAAAAAACAAACCAATACATCGAACCGAATCGAATTCTATCTAACCAGTACAGAATTAGCTGATGATACGCTATATATTAAAATCACATATAATATACCGGCTTATCAGAGAAAATCCTGGCTATATCCGCTCACGTTGTCTGTCGAACTCATAGGGCCGCCGTATCAATTGTATGCCTATGCCAATCCCTCAGGTATCGAAGCCAATAATATAGATAAAACGACGATTAGCGCAGAATTGCAGGATTTTGTTGGAAATATTTCTTTAGAGGAGGGGCATTCTGTTTCGTTCGACATTGTCCAGGGACAGGATTACGGCATCCTGGAAGGACAAAATCCGGTTATTGCTGAAAATGGAAAGGCATCAATCCAGTTAAAGGCCACTGCTTTGAGCGGGAAGATGGATATTGAAGTGAGCTCGGCCGGCTTAAAAAGCGATACGATAACCGTGTACTCAAGGGAAGCAGGGTTGGTAACAAAAGTGAAAGGGCACATTACTTCGGATACGAAATGGACGCTGGCAAACAGTCCTTACGAAGTAACGGAAGATGTTATTGTTGATCAGGGCGTTGTTTTAACCATCGAACCGGGCGTGATCATCCGCTTTCGAAACGATACCGACCTCGTTATCCGCGGCGGATTGATAGCGAAAGGCAAACCATCCTATCCCATTATTTTTACCTCGTCTGGCAAACAATTGCCCGGTTCGTGGGGCGGGGTATCTTTTGAATCCACCGCCATCGATGGCCAGTGTATATTGGAATACTGTGAGATTTCTTACGCCGGAGACGATAGTTGGGCGGTGAGTTTTCCCATCCGTCTTAATCTGAAAGCCAATCCGGTAATTCGTAATACAAAAATATACAACTCACGTATAAATGCCGTAGGCCTGGTTGTGGGTGATTACAGCAGCGACATTCGCATTGACAATCCGGGGCTGCCTTTTTGGGTGAAAGATAACATCCGTGTTAATCAAGGAGCGGTATTAACCATAGCGCCGGGCTGTGTTTTTAAGATGAAACCGGACGCCGATTTTTTGGTGAACGGCGGATTTATAGCCCGCGGCACGGCCGATCAACCCATTGTGTTTACCTCGTACAAAGATGACCGTTATTACGGCGATACCAACAACGACGGTTCCAGCGATCCTTTGCCCGGCGACTGGGGCGGTGTTCAATTTAACAAAACAGCCATTTCCGAGCAGTGCGTTCTTGAATTTTGTGAATTCTACTATGCCGGCGACGAGAGTTGGGGGGCGGGTTTTCCCATCCGATTAAACCTGCAGGCCAATCCTCAGATTCGCTATACCAATGTGTACAATTGCCGCATAAACGCCGTAGGTCTGGTAGTAGGCGATTACAGCAGCGACATTCGTATCGACAATCCGGGGCTGCCTATGTGGGTGTCGGATAACATCCGTATGCTGCAGGGTGCGGTTTTAACCATAGCGCCGGGCTGCGTTTTTAAGATGAAACCGGACGCCGATTTTGTGGTGAACGGCGGATTTGTAGCCCGCGGCACGGCAGAAGAGCCCATTGTATTTACCTCGTACAAAGATGACCGTTATTACGGCGATACCAATAATGACGGTTCCAGCGATCCTCTGCCCGGCGACTGGGGTGGTATTCAAATTAACAAGACAGCCATTTCCAAGCAGTGCGTTCTTGAATATTGTGAATTTTACTATGCCGGCGACGAGAGCTGGGGGGCGGGATATCCCATCCGTTTAAACCTGCAGGCCAATCCTCAGATTCGCTATACCAATGTGTACAATTGCCGCATAAACGCCGTAGGTCTGGTAGTAGGCGATTACAGCAGCGACATTCGTATCGACAATCCGGGGCTGCCTATGTGGGTAACGGACAACATCCGCATACTGCAGGGGGCGGTTTTAACCATAGCGCCGGGCTGTGTTTTTAAGATGAAGCCGAACGCCGATTTTGTGGTGAACGGCGGATTTGTAGCCCGGGGCACGGCCGATCAGCCCATTGTATTTACCTCGTACAAAGATGACCGTTATTACGGCGATACCAACAACGACGGTTCCAGCGATCCTCTGCCCGGCGACTGGGGCGGTATTCAAATTAACAAGACAGCCATTTCCGAGCAGTGCGTTCTTGAATATTGTGAATTTTACTATGCCGGCGACGAGAGCTGGGGGGCGGGATATCCGATTGTTTGCGATCAGAAAGATATTCTGATTCAAAACATACAATTAATGCACAGCAGGTCGCACGGTATTTATATCAAAACCAATGGGAAGCCGGATTTGGGCGGAGGAAGCCGGGATAGCCGTGGGAATAATGTGTTTTACGGATACAGGGACAATAACAAATTTGCCGTATATAATAACAGCCCAAATGATATAGAGGCGCAAAATAATTTTTGGACAACGGTAGACTCTTCGGCCATAGCAGAAAGTATCTTCGATTATTATGATAATGCCTCCAAAGGAAAGGTGACTTTTACGGGATATCAATCTCTGCCGCCGACCCAACCAAAACTTACAGAACCGGAGGACAACACCATAACGGCCGAAGGAAATGTAGTTTTTTCCTGGGAAGAATCATCTGATGCAGAAGGCGCGCCGGTTACCTATGCGTTATACCTGAGCAGTAACTCGAAGGATACCACTGTTTATCCTGTTGAGGAATCATCTATTCAATTTGACGGCAATGGTTTTTTTCAACCCGACAGCGCCTATAACTGGTACGTTACGAGTAGCGATGGAGAAAATATAAGCACTTCCACGGATACATTTACCCTTTTTTATCACCTTCCCACAGCAATCGGGGATAAATCGGTTCATCAACCAAAACACTGGCGCCTGTACCAAAATTATCCCAATCCGTTTAACGCTACAACTCGTATTAAATATTCACTCGCGGCAGGCGGACGGGTACAAATCATCTTGTACAACGTACTCGGCCAAAAAATACGTACGCTTGTGAATGGTTATCAATCCGCAGGAATGCATGAGTTAAGGTTGAACACGGACGCATTGAGCAGCGGTGTATATTTTTATTCTATAATACTCAACAAAGTTAATAAAAGAATTACGAGGAAAATGGTCCTAATAAAATGAAAGGGAAAGTTATGAATAATGGCTTCTTAAAAACCGTCTTGTTTTTTATTATGTTTTTTTTAGGCGCGATAGCGTATCAGTCTTTCAATAAACCGGCAATGGCAGATTCCCCCCTGGCTAATGATCCGATACTGATGAGTTCAACGGTTTCCAATGATCGAATAAATCTGGTATTCCTTGATAAAAGAACGGGTAATATTTGGGTATATAAAATTGATAGAAGTAGCAGTCGTGTGAAGTATTTTGGGCGATTGATCAAGCTTGGAGAAGAGATCGATTTTAGTAAAAATAAGTAGAATTTGTTTGTGATTTATGGAAGGATGTACGTATGAGCGAAAAAAAAATTAAATTGTTATCTTTTATTATTTTACTGTTATTTATTTCTCTGGTATCCACATCATTTGCCCAAATAACACTGGACACCCTGCAATTAAGGTGGGAACCATCTGTTTGGTACGGTACGAATGGACAACGAACGGTTGTGATAAGAGATACACTCTATCACATCGGAGGAACTTTTGCTTACGGGGTGCCTTACGGATTTTCATTTCATCAGGATAGCTATGTAGAGTATAAAGTTCCAAATAAAGATTATTGGCTTGTAAAGCCGATCAGGCTTCTCGGCAGATCGTATATTAATGCCGAAGTTTCTGACAGAAAAATTTATATCATAGGTGGTCAAGGTATATCCGGAGAGATATATGATTTAGTGGAAATCTATGATCCGATTTCAAATTCGGTTGTCCAGGGCGCTTCCATACCTTTCCCGAGAGCAAAAGCAGGGTCTGTTGTCATAGATAGCCTTATTTACATTATAGGAGGCAGTGCTTCGAGTTCATACTCTGACAGAGTAGATGTTTATAATACAAAAACGAATAGTTGGTCAACTGTGTCTTCCTTACCCATCGCCGCTGAAACGGAGGCCTGCTTCCTGAATGGGAATATTTATGTTATTGGAGGCTATAATGGTCAACCCCTTGATGAAATTTATGTATATGATATAATGGCTGATGAATGGCAGTTTAAGGGGCATACTCCTTATCCGGTGAGCGCGCATAAACTGGCAGTCTATGGCAATTACATCTATGTAATCGGTGACTACGTGGATATAAATCGCATTATGCGATACAATTTGACTGATAGCAGTTGGACAATTTACACATCTAATTTTATTGGAAGACGCCATGCTTCCACGGCGATTCTCGACAATAAATTATACATCCTCGCTGGTAATTCAAATATCGATGATGTTTATCAGGATTATCGTATTGTTCAAAGCATAGATTTGACTTCTTTAACGCAGATCGAGAGTTCCCAAGCATCTTTACCTGAGTCTGCAGAATTAAAACAAAACTATCCTAATCCATTCAATCCTACTACGAAAATATCATACCGTTTAAGCCACTCATCATTTGTGACATTAAAAATATATAACTCGGTAGGTAAAGAAATTCGCACTTTAGTTAATGATAAACAACCGCTCGGTAATTATGAAATTAAATGGGATGGAAGAGATAGTTATGGGAAATATGTTTCGAGTGGTTTTTATGTATACGAATTAAACACAAATGGTGTTAAAACAGCAAAAAAGATGTTATTTATAAAATAAAGAGGAGGTCATTATGACGAAATCGAAAAAAAATTATGACTATTTCAATTTTACCCCTAAAAAACAAAAGATTTTGTCGGTAATTATAACTTTTTCAGTCGGCTTGTCAATATTTTTCATACACGCCTGCAACAATGACAAAAATATTACAGGAAATGAAAATATCGCGGAGGGGTTCCGGGCGGAAGTTTATAGGAACGGGAAACTGGAAACCGATCAGTTTGCCACCGGATTGGCAACGGTAGCTTCGCCGCTTACGGATGCGTATATAGATATCGAAGGACATTCGGAGGGGTATTCAATCTATCTGAGCTTTTCCAGCAAAACAAACAGCGGTATTGACGGGTTTAAACCGGGCGCTCTGGATTCTAAAAATTTTTCAGAGCCTTTTCTCAGTTTGCGTTATCTGGGAGAATCTGTGGTATCCGGATATATCGAATCGAGTTCTAATGAGATATGGTTCTATGGACAAAATGACTCCAAAATTAAACTTGGTTCAGCTTCAGGTGAAATAATTGAAATTGGCAAGGATCGCGTCGTGGGCAAACTGCAGGCAAAAGGAAATGGAAATGACTGGGAAATACGTAAATGTGAATTCAACCTGAAATTGGCATCCTCGGATTATATAGGATTAGATAAGTAAGGTAATATGAAACCGAAGTATAAGAAGATAGAACCGATCCTTTTGGGATGTATAACTCTTTTTATCTCCATTTATTATCTTGTAGAAACGCATTCATTGCCTCACCGTTTGATACCGGTGGCGGATGCTATGCTGTATTATTCAAAAGCGGTTTATTTGAATAGTATTCACGATCTGATCGGCTTTCCCCTCTCCAAATTTTATGTTGTATATATATTTGTAATTTCCAAAGTAACCTCTTTTTTCAAATATACTCTTGGTCTGGATTGCACAGTATTGGAAATACTTACCTATCTCAATGCTGTATTGTACTCGATTAGCGTTGGTTTAATCGTCTGGCTGGGAAATCAAATTTCGCGGATGGTGGGTGTTTTGAGTGGAACTTTTATGATTCTATTTGGCCCGGCTATATTCTATCAGGGAGTGGCTTTGCCCATTGTCCCAATTTTGTTTCTTGAAACCGTTTGTCTCGTTCTGTTACATAAGTGGTTGTTTTTGGGGAAGAATATCTATCTAATTCTATTTCTCATTATTTTAGGTATCCTAATAGAGTTAAGACCCCATTTTCTCATCATTATTCCTGTACTTAGTGGATTCCTGTTTTTTTCTCACAACAAAACTATTTTTAGAAGGAAAACTTTTTCTTTGTTTCTCCCCTTGTTGGCATTATGGCCGGTATTGCTTTTTCTGCTCATTCAGGGCAAATCTGCAGAAATGCCGATCAGATCGAGCGTTGGAATGAATCTGTTCATAGGAAATCATTCGGGTGCGGATGGATTATATACAAAAATTCCCTATCTGGACAATACGCCCGCCGGGTTTCAACGCTCGTCCAAAGAATACATCAGGAAACAGACCGGAACAGAAATATCTTCCCTGGATGAAAATGTATTCTGGTTAAAACGGGTGATCAATTTCTATTATTCGAAACCAAAAGAAGGGCTGTTGTTGTTCATTAAGAAATTTCAGCATTTACTTTCGGGAAAGGAATTTCCGTTAAATTATGATTACGCAATTCAGTCATCTTTTTCCGATCTATTTCGCATCCTGAAATTGAATTTCGGTTTCCTGATACCGTTAGCCCTGGTATTTACATTTATAAAAAGTTCCGATGAATTCCTGAGCCTGGTAAAAATCTGGTTTTGGTCTTATGTGACCAGCCTTTTTATTTTCTTTATATCATCCGATCATCGTATGCCTTTACTACCTGTTGCTGTGTTGTTTTCTGCCTGTTTATTCCATTACCTGTATAAAACAATGATGTTGGGTTCAATAAAGAAGATTGTCGCAATTTTATCAGTTATATTAATTTTAACCTTTATTTCGTTAAAAGATGATACTTCCTGGCCGCATCATTATACATATCACCAGATTGGGGAAATGAGCATTGCTCTTAACAACAAAAAATTTGCTCTAAAAGCATTTACTCGTGCTTTGGTCGAAAAACCGGATTTTTTACCTTCCCTGATTATGACTGCCAGACTCAATCAATATCTGGGGGATCAAGCAAAAACGACTTCTTATTCATCTGAGTTAAAGAAATTAAAATGAGTGAATACTAAGGATATTTTATTGTAAATAAGCCCAAACAGAATTTAACGAAGGAGGATATTAATTTGGATTATCAAAAGTGAAATTTAATTCTATTAAGGAAGGCGGTTTAAAGGTTTTTTAACCAAACCAATATTAGACAAGTTGTATTTTAAAACTGACGGGCTGGCAAAGGCAACAAGGCATTCCGCGAAAAAAGTTAAAAATACGAAAATACTTGTATATACGATGATATGTACCGTAAATTAATTCTTAGTGAAACCCGGACCTAACGGCTTTTACAGATATAACCTACCTCTGAATGTTAAATAAAAAATACAAAATTTCGGTTAGCAGGTCTTTAAACCTTACATAATACAATATGGAGGTTCCAATGAAAACTATTGTCAACAGTTTAATTGGAATTGTATTCATTTCAATTACTGTTTCCCTGCTATACGCCAGAGAGATGAACGGCCGAACTCCGAACCCGGCTCCACAAAAAAACAACAGTATGACGGAAAAATCTTTGAGCAATATCGGTAATATGGCTTTTTGGTTCTGGAACGACGGCATTTCAGGACATAACCCGTATACGGGAAGTTCCGGCGTCACCTATCCCCGTACAACAGCTCACGTAATTTATAGAGAAGGAATAGTATGGGGCGGCATTACGCAAGAAATATATCAGAGCAGACCGCAGCTGCGCGTGGGCGGCAACACTTACCGCAACGGCACTCAGCCCGGTTGGTACGGCGGTGATCCAAATGACGAGCGTGCCCGCATCTATCGTATCCGCAAAGATTGGGCGTCGCTCACAAAAGAGGACGTCCGGCAGGACGCCGCGGAATTGAACAATGTGCCGCCGAATGCCGTAACCAATGCCATGCTGGATGAAGTGCTCATGCAATATAAAACCGATTGGAAGGACTGGCCGGTCGATTTGGGAGCGCCTTATTATGATGCGGATAATAACGGCATGTATAATCCGGTGCTGGACAGCACGGGCATGCCCATTCCAGCCGAGTACGATAGCGAAGGCAACCTGATAGAGGGCGGCGACTATCCGGGTATCGCCAATGCCGATCAGGTTTTATGGTTTGTGATTAATGATGATAATGAAGCCCGGGTAAATGATCTGGCCGGTTCGCCTCCGCTTGGGCTGGAAATTCAGACAACGGTTTGGGCTTACAACCAACCTCAAAGCGTATTGAGCCAGGCGGTCTTCAAAAAATATAAAATCATTAACAAGTCGTCCTATGTCATCGATTCCATGTTTGTGGCGCAATGGAGCGATCCCGATCTGGGAGATTACTCCAATGATTTGGTCGGTTGTGATTCCCTGCTGGAATGCGCTTATGTGTATAACGGCTACGACAGCGATGCGGAATTTGATGAATACGGTTTAGCCCCCCCGGCTGTCGGATATCTCCTTCTACAAGGCCCTATAGTCCCCTCGCCAGGCGATTCGGCCTGGTTTGACGGGCAGGTTATTAACGATTACAAAAACCTGCCCATGACATCTTTTTCCTTTTTTGGTTCCGGAACAACCTGGTCGGATCCGGTTCTGGGCGATTATGACGGTACGCTTCAGTGGTATAATTTACTGCGTGGATACAGTCCCACGATCGACGTGGAAGATGTAACCTGGTTCGAGCATACCACCGGCCCGCAGGAGGGGCAAAAAACAAAATTTCCTTTGAACGGCGATCCCGTGGCCGGAACGGGCGATATCGATGGTGTTAGATACCAACCCGGTGATCGTCGTCTGGTTTTGGCCTGCGGTCCTTTCGATCTGGCGCCGGACGAAGTTCAGGAATTTGTGGTTGCCGCGGTTGGGGGACAGGGGACAAACCGTCTAACTGCGATCACCGATATGAAAACCAATATGAAGCAAATTCTCAAATCTTTCGGAAACTTCAATCGCATACCTAAAATTTCTTATAGTGTGGAACAGCCCAGTACTTATACCTCTCAACTATTTATAGAAGCAAATTTAACAGCCATGGAAGACGTAACCGGCTGCGAAATACAATTTAATCCGCAGGTCGGTACAGAGGCTTCCTTTACTTTGCGGCTCTATGACGACGGTTTGCACAATGATCGGCAGGCAGGGGACGGCTACTGGGCTGCAGACACAACGATGGTTAATAAAAAATACCCGTTCGACGGCGATTTGAATGTTCATTTCGGTTCGGATACGGAAATCTACGAAAATTTTGTTAGAAATTTGCGTTTACGACCTGTGCCGGAATTGAAAAACTGGCAGGTCATTTGGGAAAACGGCAAACAGGATCGGAAAATAAACCATAGTGAAACTGTCCATTTACAATACGACATTCACTATCCGGGTATGGCGCAAAATATTGATCATCTTACCATACGCCAGGAAAGAATCCTTAATATAAATCAGGGTCTGTCGGCAGGGGGCACCATTTCCGCGGATTCTTTGTATTTTGTGCTATTGGGGCCGTCTTCCGGTGACACTTTAACGATTGATTACTCGATACAATTTGACTATCATACCGTTCAGTTAACCACAAAGCAGCCCGTGTATTCGGCGGGTCAAAACAATCACTGGATGGATACGGTTACGGTGGTTCCGGTAGTGGGCACGGGAAAAAATGTAAGCGTATATGTGGCCGATCAATCTTTGTTAACTGCGCATACCTATGCGATCACCTTTCATAAAGACAGCGCGCAGAAAGAGGGATTAAACTGGAATTTAACCGATCTGACCTCGGGAACGATCAAATTGCAAAACCAGCCTCTAGCGGATGATGAGGATTATCCCCATCCTGTGGTGGACGGTTTACTCTTTCAGGTTTCTAAACCGCAGGAAACCGTTACTTCCTTCGAGGTTGTAAAGAATGGCGACGGACCGCTTGATCCTCCTGCTTCTGCAGGCGCTAGTTGGCAGGGCTTCCCGATACCGGATCCTGATTATGATATTTGGCCGAATATGGCAAACGGTTCGTTCTGGTTTATTCATACCTGGCCAAACGGCAGTCGCGGTTCGTTTGACGCCTTTATGGCCCGGACTTTCCAGTACACCGGTGGATACGGGGTAGCCGACGGCGAAGGCATTCATCACCTTCTTCCGCATGATTTCGAAATCCGTTTTACCGGTAATGGTAAAGCGTTCGATAACTGGTTTACCGAAACTGTAATCGATGTTCCGTTTGAATTGTGGGATATTGGCGATGTAAATGATCCCGATGATGATTACCAGCTGGTGCCCTACATTTATGATTATGATACCAACGGCGAATTCAATCTGCTGTACGATGCTGTATATCCGGATGATCCGATAGGTTGGGCGGATCACGAAGTGTCCAGCGCCCAGAACGATCCGTGGACAGACCCATTCTATTGGATCCATCCCACGGATAATACGCCGGGTTCGCAGGGATATAACAATATGATTGCCGCTTTGGAAAATGATCCGGGTCCGAAAGCAGAGTGGTATTACCAGCCGGGTCAGGCTAGCGGCGCGTATGATGGTTGGGCCGGGATGCATCGTATGGTTTTGGTCAACTGGAACGGCGGTGATGTGACAACGGCGAGCAGCCCGTCCGATTACAACGCTGAACTGCCGGATATAGGTTCTGTTTTCCGAATTGTAATGGCTAAACCCAATTTTGCAGGCGATTCGCTGCTGGTTTACGGCCCCACGGCGATTGCGTCGAAAGATAACGGACTGCCGAAACGGTTCCGGCTGGAACAGAACTATCCCAATCCTTTTAATCCGCTAACGACTATCCGGTACGCCTTGCCGCGGCAATCGAAAGTTACCCTGGAAGTGTTTAATGTATTGGGGCAAAAGGTAGCCGTTTTGGTGAATGGTAAACAACCGGCCGGTGTGTATTCGGTACAATGGGATGCCTCACGGTTTGCTACAGGTTTGTACATACTCCGGATAAAAGCAGGGAACTTTGTATCCAGTAAAAAAATGCTGCTTGTCAAGTAGGCGGCTTTTTGAACAGGCGTGCTTATTTTATATTAAGGATAAGCGGTCAAACATAAATATCGGACCTTCCAGGTTTCATAAACCTGGAAGGTCTTTATAAACCTGCCTGAACGGGAAGGCATATTTAATAGGATACAAACTCGCTTCCATCGCTTTAAACGATGGAAGCGTTCGGATGTCGTATTTATTTTGGATAAAAATAGTCATATTTATTCCTGCCGTTGCCAAATAGATCAAAGTATAGTATTTTTATATTTCGTATTATTTAAGCACTTTCCTTTTTTTCTGATAAAACAAACAAATGGAACATAATATGAAA
This sequence comes from Caldithrix abyssi, assembly GCA_011369465.1. Taxonomy (GTDB): domain Bacteria; phylum Calditrichota; class Calditrichia; order Calditrichales; family Calditrichaceae; genus DRQG01. The sequence goes on along the minus strand of DRQG01000085.1, from coordinate 35,038 downwards.
TCGATGCGAAACGCTCTGTGGATGATTATTTTTTGTATGACGGCCGTACAGGCCCAAACCTATATTCCTGACGGAAGTCAGGTGTACGGCATCTGGTCAGCAGCTCAATCGCCGTATATTATCGAGGGTGAAGCGGTCGTACCGGCCGATTCCATTCTGCGAATAGAGGCCGGGGTGGAGGTACGCTTCAAAACCGGAACGGAAGCCGATTATTTGAACCCTGCTTTCGATCTGGGCTTTTTACGGGTGGAAGGCGGTTTAACAGCCAGCGGAACAGCCGATCAACCCGTCGTTTTTACGCGCGACGGGGACAGCGGCAACTGGGGCATCCTCTATTTTCATTCCACGGCCGATTCCTCATCGCTTCTCGAGTACTGCCGTATCGAATATGCTTCGCGGGTGCTGCATATAAACGACTGGGTAGAATACAACGGGGCGGTCTCTTTGAACGAAAATTATGTAACATTGCGCAATTGTAAAATAGTGCATAACGCCTACGACGGTGTGTTTGCCAATTCCGCCGGTCCTCTTCTGCAAAATTGCCTGCTTACCGATAATGATAACGGCATTATGGCAACCAATTACTGTGATCTGCAAGTAACCAATTGCACCATAGCCAACAACAGAAGTACCGGTTACAACGCCGGGTACAACGCGGTTTCTCATGTCATCAATTCCGTTTTTTGGGGCAACCAAACCTCTCTGGAAAGCAATCTGACCTCTACGGTGTCCCTATCTTTCAGCCTGTTGGCTGAAGAAGCATTGCCTGCGGAAGGCGTTGCCAACGAAGGGGGGAATATAACGGCTATTGATCCTTTCTTCGCCGATACGGCCTCCGATGACTACAGCTTGCGCTCCAATTCGTTTGCCATCAATGCCGGTACGGCGGATACCAGCGGACTGGGGCTGCCCGCAGTGGACGCGGCGGGGACGGAAAGAATCCTTTACGATCGCATCGATATGGGCGCCTATGAATTTGCCGGCAGCTATTTGCGGCTTACCGTACCCAACGGCTGGGAATCCTGGAAAATAGGTACCACGCAGACGATCCGCTGGCAAAGCAATGTCGCTTCGGTCGATCTGGAATACAGCGTGGACAACGGCCAAAACTGGCTGGCTCTTGCCGGCGGGCAGCCGGGCAGCGGCGGATATGATTGGTTGATTCCTAATGAACTGTCCGAGCAGTGTCTCGTCCGGGTCAGCAATGCCGCCGATCCGTCTTTAGCGGATCAAAGCGATACCACTTTTATCATCAGCGATAAAACCATCATACCGGACGGAAAACGGGTTTTTGGCACATGGACAAAAGAGTACAGTCCTTTTGTAGTGCGCGGAGAAGCCCTGGTGCCCGCGGATTCTCTACTGGTTATTGAGCCCGGTGTGGAGGTGCGCTTTGCCACAGGCGGCAACCATGTTTATACATCGCCGGATTTCGATCTGGGTATGTTGCGTGTGGACGGGCGGCTGCTGGCAGAAGGAACGGAAAGCGACAGCATTCATTTTACCCGCGACGGCGAGAGCGGCCATTGGGGAATCTTGTTCTTAAACGGCGGCCTTACAGACAGCAGCATTTTAAGATATACAGCGATTGAATACGCTTCGTATTGTGATTCGCTGCTCGATTCGCTCGGTTTTGAGGGAGCGGTGTCGGTCACAGGCGCCGGTTTGCTTTTGGAACATTCCCGCCTGAATCAAAACGGTGGTAGCGGGATTCATATAGATGGCCGGTCGGCGCCGCGCATACAATCCAACAACATCTCCGGTAATGGAAACAATGGCTTGCTCTTCACAAACGCCGATGGGAAGAATCAACCTGTAGTGAAAAACAACCATATCCATCAAAACGGCCGGGACGGTATTGCCGTAGAAACGATCACCTATTGTCAGATTGAACGCAATCTTATCGAGAATAATACCCGTTACGGTATTTTCAATTCCAGCGGCTACGCTCAGACCCAGGTTGTGAATAACCGCATCAGCAGGAATACCGTGGGCATTTATTGCACGGGTTTAATCGAAATTACCAATAACTTAATTGCGGATAATGAACAGGGCGTCCTGCTGGACCATCTTAGTCCGCAAATTATGAACAATACCATTGTGAACAACAGCGCAGACGGCATCTATTGCAACGAAGCCAGTCCGTATGTAACCAATTGTATCTTCAGCGGCAATGCCAACGATTTTGATTTTGAATCCGGCGACGCCAGCGCGCCAAATGTGATTTATTCTCTGTTCAGTAAGTCCTTTTTAAATCCCAAGGTTGTAAACGGCGGCGGAAACCGGTTGGGGCAGAACCCTGCCTTTGCAGGCGATGGCGAGCATCCTTATGCTTTAAAAAGCGCTTCACCCGCCATAGACTCCGGCACGATGGACAACGCTCTGGTTACCCTGCCGCAAACCGACCTGGCCGGAAAACCCCGCGTGTATGACGGTAACAATGATGGTAACTCGGTGGTTGATATGGGCGCTTACGAATTCAGCGAGCTGATCGCCGATTTTACGGCCGATGTAACCATCGGAGAAAAACCCCTTGCCGTGCGCTTTACCAACGAATCGGTGGGCGAGGTGGATAGTCTCATCTGGTATTTTGGCGACGGCGATTCCAGCATCGCGCAAAATCCGGAACACGTTTATAGTGAAGACGGCCAATTTACAGTGCAGCTTACCATTTTTGGTCCGCTGGGCAGCAGCGAGAAAATACGTGAAGATTATATTTTGGTGGAAAACGCGCCACGGGTCATACATCCGCTGCCCGATACCTCTTTTGCCGAGGACAGCGGCGAACATTTCTTGCTGTATTTCGCGGAGGTGTTTACCGATCCCGACAGCGCCGATACGCTGATCTATACATACCAGGGGAACAACCCGCAAATTTCAATTCGTCGCAGCGGTGATTCACTGTTTGTACGAGCAGAGGACAATTTTTTCGGACAGGCGGAATATATTCTCACGGCCACGGACCCGTACGGGCTGAGCGCCGCCGATACATTTGTGGTGACCATCAGGTCGGTTAATGACGCGCCGGAAATTTTGGATACCCTGCCCGATACCCTGCGTTTCCGGGCCGATAGCAGCATTACGCTGGAAACCTGGCGCTACGTAACCGATGTTGAAACCCCGCCCAAAGAGCTGTTTTACATGTACGGCGTATCCAACGATTCCATTTTAATAACTTTAAAAGATTCAACATACGCTATCATACTCTCTGCGGACGAGAATTTCCGCGGGCAGAGCTGGCTGTACATAGGCGTGCAGGACGACAGTATGGCCACGGCCTCGGATTCCCTGCTGGTTATCGTTGAAGCGCCGTTAAGCATAGAAACTGAGCTGAATGACCTGCCAGTGGTGTTTGAATTATTGCCCAATTATCCCAATCCGTTTAATCCCAAAACTACAATCCGTTATAGCGTCGGATCAATTCAAAAATCGTCTGTGCGGGTAGAACTAAGCGTTTACGATGTTTTAGGGCAAAAAGTAGCTACCTTGTTTGCCGGTAAGAGCAAACCCGGCAGTTATAAAGCGGTGTGGGATGCCGCAGGTTATCCCAGCGGTTTGTATATCGTACGTTTTATCTCAGAAAATGGGTACAGCAAAGCGCGGAAAATTATTTTGTTGAAATAATTAGCATAAATTGAATCCTTCTTTTAAATTTTGCGTAATGAAAAATATAGTGAATCAAATTTAAGAGGGAATGATGGAAATTATTTCAATTGTATTGATCATTTTGATTGCCTATCTCATTCTTAAACTCTTCGCCGTTTTTTTCCACGCCGGTATCTGGCTGCTGGCCCTTCCTTTTAAACTGTTGGCTATTACCCTTTCCACTTTGTTGGTCGTTTTTGTTCTTGTTCCTCTGGGTGTTATAGGCGGTTTGCTCAGCTTACTTGCTGTTCCTGTGGTTTTAGCCGCTCTTTTGCTGCCGTTTCTGCTTATCGGCCTGGGATTGTGGCTGCTTATACGGCATAACCAAAATCTATCAAAGAAACGAAATAACCCGTATATATAAATCGGAATCATTTTGTTTCTTATCCTTCTTTACAACTGTCCAAAATAAGCTTTCCGTTGTTTAATCCAATTGTTTTTTTCCTTATATTGCCTTGTTGATAAAAATAAACGAAAACAAAGCTGCGGAGGAAAAATGGATAAGGCAAAACAATACACGGATGACACCAAAAGTGTGCATGCCGGTATTTCCGATAACGAACATCTGGCCGTCGTGCCGCCCATTTATCAAACATCTACCTTTAAATTCCATGACGCCGATCATGGCGCCAGCCTGTTTGCCGGAAGCGGAGACGGTTATATTTACACACGTATGGGCAATCCAACCGTAACGGCTCTGGAAGACGCTGTGGCCCAGTTGGAAGAGGGGCATAAAGGTCTGGCTACCGCCAGCGGAATGGCCGCCATTCATACGGTGTTCACCGCTTATTTGCAGCAGGGCGACCATGTGGTCTGCTCGGAAGCGGTGTACGGTCCCACTACAACCCTGCTGGCCACTGTATTCCGTAAATATGGCGTGGAGACCTCATTTGTGGATACCTCAAATACGGAAGCGATTCGGGCCGCTGTAAAAGAAAATACCAAGATGATATATATCGAAACACCGGGGAATCCGACGCTGGTCATCTCCGACCTTCAGGCGGCGGCACAGATTGCGCATTCTCATGATGCCTTGCTGGTTGTGGATAACACCTTTTCCAGCCCGGTTCTGCAGAAACCGTTTCACTTTGGCGCCGATGTGGTTGTGCATAGCATGACCAAATTTCTCAACGGTCATGCCGATGTAGTGGCGGGAATGATTGTGGCCAAAGATGAAGAAAATTATAAAATTCTGCGCAAAACGCTCAATCTGTTAGGCGGCGTTCTGGACCCGATGAATTCCTTTTTAGTACACCGCGGGATTAAAACGCTGGCGGCGCGCATGACTATCCATAATAAAAACGCGCAAAAGATTGCCGAATTTCTTGAAAATCATTCCAAAGTGGAACATGTGGTGTTTCCCGGTTTAAAATCGCATCCGCAGTATGAATTAGCCAAAAAACAGATGAGCGGGCCGGGCGGTATGATCAGTTTTGATGTGGTTGGCGGTGTGGAAGGCGGCAAAGCGGTGATGAACAATGTGAAGCTGTGCCAACTGGCGGTGAGTCTGGGCGGGGTGGAAACGCTGATCCAGCATCCGGCATCCATGACCCACGCCATTATGCCGCGTGAAGAACGCCTCAAAGCGCATATCACCGACGGCCTGGTACGCCTCTCGGTGGGCATCGAAGATGCAGATGAGTTGATTGCGGATCTGGATCAGGCTTTGAATTGCATTCCGTAAGGGAACACGTCCGAAGCCGGAAGACATCCTGGCAGGAAATAATACATATTTTTTATATGAAGTCTGTAATTCGCAATCACTTAACAGCAATGCAACTGTAAGCTGCATTTTATTCCGGTTTTTCCTGCTGTGTTCTCTCGGCTTCGGCCTTCTCTTTTTGGGTAATCCAGCCGCCGCCGAGGGCTTTATAGAGTTTTACGTAAGCCTTAAAATAATTATCACGAACCTCTGTGAGCTGAAGCTCGGCGTCAAATGAAGAACGCTCGGCTTCCAAAACTTCCAAATAGCTTGTAACTCCTTTGTCGTATCGCTGTCTTGAAAGCGTTTCGGCATTTTTTGCGGCCTTAAACTGCCTTTCTTTGGCCTCAAGTTCCTGCTTATAGGTTTTCACCTCAATCAGCGCGTTTTCCACATCTCTTAAGGAATTCAAGACAGTCTTTTCATAATTGTACAAAGCCTGTTTGGTCCGCGCTTCCTCAATCTCCACGCGGGCGATGTTTTTATTGAAGTTGAAAATAGGCCCGAAAAGATCGCCGGAGAGGGACCAACCGAGATCCTGGTCAGTCAGGGTCGATAGCTCGCTGCTGGCAAAACCCGCTAAACCGGTAAGGCTGATCGAAGGAAATCGCCTGGCTATGGCAACGCCAATCTTTGCGTTTTGCGCCATCAATTGATATTTTGCCCGGATCACGTCGGGCCGGCGTTCCAAAATGGTGGAAGGAATACCAATTGGAATCTCCGGGGGGGTAACCTCATTGAAAAACGCCATGTTTTTTTCGACTATCCCGGGATTTCTGCCTAGCAAAATGCGCAGCGCGTTTTCCGTGTATGTTTTTGCCCGCTCAAAGAAAGGGACCGCGGCTTCGGCAATTTCCTTTTGAATTTGGGCCTGATTTAAATCGATCTCGGGAATGATGCCCCGTTCAAATCTTTGACGAATAATGTCCAGACCGTCAATTCTGGTTTGCAAGGTTCGTTTGGCTATCTCCAATCGGTGTGAATAATCCAAAAGAAGAAAATACGTGCTGATCACTTCGGATATTAAGCCGATCTGAATGGTGCGTAAAGAATATTCGGAAGCAAGCATTTCCGCTCTGGCGGATTCGTTGGCCCGGCGGAATTTACCCCAAAAATCGATCTCCCAGCTGAGTACGGGCGAAATATAAAAATTGTTTGTCGTATTGGGAAATTGAAACGAGCCGATGGAATTTCCGCGTGATGCGCCGCCCTGAATATCAAGTTTCGGAAATATATCCGCTTTGGTGAATCCCAATGCCGCGCGGGCTTCCTCTATCCGGGCTACAGCCACTAATATATCTTTGTTGTTATTTAAAGCTTCGTTTACCAGCGTATCGATAATCGGGTCATTAAATAACGACCACCATTCCAGATTTATAATTGAATCCGCTTGTACTTCTGCAAAGCGGAATTTTTCCGGTATTTCCGGTTGGGGATTCTTAAAATTTGGACCTACTGCACAGCCTGCTAATAAAAATGTAAGGAAACCAATACATAAAAGACTCAGTTTCTGAAACTTTGGAATAAAAGTAATGATCATTTGATTTCCGCTCTTTAGTTTCTAATCGGATTTCGTTTCAACGGTTCCGGCCGCAGCGCGTTTTTGTTCAAATTTGAAAAACTTTCCGACGGCAATGAAGAGCATCGGGTAAAGAAAAACGCCCAGAAAAGTGGCTACGGTCATACCACCGAGTAATCCCATTCCCATAATTTTACGCGCTTCTGCTCCGGCTCCGGAGGCCACGACAAGAGGAAGAACGCCTAAAATAAAAGAAAACGCCGTCATAAGAATCGGACGGAAGCGCAGTTTAGCCGCTTTTATTGCCGAGTCAAATAAGGACAGTCCTTTTTGGAATTCAATATTGGCAAATTCTACGATAAGGATGGCGTTCTTTGCGGCCATACCGATAAGCATGACCAGAGAAATCTGGGCAAAAATATTGTTTTCATAACTGATGCTGAAAAATCGTGCCAGCCATAGAAAAACCATCGCCCCAAATACTGCGAACGGCGTGCCGAGCAGGATGGATATTGGAATAGACCAGCTTTCATACTGCGCGGCCAGAATGAGAAAAACAAAAATTAAGGAAAACACAAAGACGATGGCGCCTGAACCGGAAGCCTTTTTCTCCTGATAGGACATGTTGCTCCAGGCATAGCCCATATCTGCCGGTAAAACTTCCGAAGCGACTTCTTCCAGAGCGTTCATAACCTGTGCCGAGGTATAGCCGTCAGCCGGCCCGCCGGTTAGCTCAACGGCGCGGTAAAGATTGAACCGGTTTGTGTAATCGGGCCCCTGAATGTTCTTAACGCTGATAAAAGCGGAAAGAGGAACGCTATTTCCGTCTTTGTTTTTAATGAAAAATGCATTTATACCTTTTTCGTTTACCCTGTATTCCGGTTCCGCCTGAATATAGGCCTTGTACAAACGGCCAAAACGGTTGAAATCGTTGATGTATGCGCCGCCTAAAAACGCGCCGACGGTTGAATACATATCATTCAGTGAAATGCCGGCTTTGAGTGTTTTATCCCGGTTGATGTCCAGATAGCGTTGGGGAACATTGGCGCGGAAGGTTGTAAAGATGGAGCCTACTTCCGGACGTTTTTGTGCCGCCTGGATGAACTTGATAGCGTTTTCAGATAGATAGTCCGGTGTGTTGCCGCCCTTATCCTGCAGCATAAAGGTAAATCCCGAACCGTTTCCGAGCGCAGGAATGGCCGGAGGGCCAAAGGCAAAAACCTGGGCTTCGTTCACCCCGGAAGAAAAAAGAGAATTTAATTTTCTGGCTATTTCTTCTGCGGTCAAATCTCTTTCCGACCAATCCTTCAGTGATATGAAAATAAAACCGGCGTTGGAAGACATACTTCCGGAGAGCAAACTAAACCCCGAAGCAGTGGTTACATATTCAACTTCAGGAAGCGTCGATATGATTTTTTCAACTTTTTTTGCAACGGCGTCGGTTCTCTGCAACGAAGCCGCATCCGGAAGTTGGATATTAACGAATAAATAGCCCATATCTTCCGCCGGGATAAAACCACCCGGGAGTAATTTCCCGACCACAGTTGTACCGATAACCAAAACGGCGATAAAAACAATTCCGCGTTTAATATTACGGGCGGTTTTATCGGCAACTTTCATGTACTCATTTGTTGACTTAGCGAATAAGCTGTTGAAAGAATCAAAAAACTTCCCTAAAAAACCTTTGTATGGTTTTGGCTCGCGTAGCAGAGTTGCGCAAAGAGCCGGACTTAACGAAAGCGCATTGATTGAAGAAAATATTACTGAGACGGTTATTGTAATGGCAAATTGCTGATATAAGCTGCCGGTAATTCCCGACATCATCATCGTTGGTACAAAAACGGCAATTAAAACCAGTGTAGTCGCTATAACCGGCGCCGTTACTTCTTGCATTGCTTTTACGGTGGCTTCACGGGCGTTCATTCCTTTGGAAATATTGACCTGCACGGCCTCAACAACCACAATGGCGTCATCAACCACAATTCCAATGGCCAGCACAAGCCCGAGCAGGGAGAGTACATTAACCGTAAACCCCAGCATAGGAAAAAGAATGAAAGCGCCGAGTAAAGAAACGGGAATGGCTATGGTCGGTATTAAGGTTGCCCGCCAGTCCTGAATAAAAATAAACACAACCAGCACAACCAGAAGCAGAGCAATGAAGAGCGTTTCCACAATTTCAGCGATACCGGCCGTGATGGGTTTTGTGGCGTCCAGCGAGATGTCGTAAGTAATTCCTTCCGGGAAAGATTGGGAAAGCTCTTTCATCGTCGAATTAACTTGCTCAGCCAGCTCAACAGCATTGGATCCGGGCGCCTGATAAATGGCGATAACGGAAGCCTCTTTTCCGTTAAGACGGGTGAAGGCATTATAGGTTTCCACACCTAATTCAACTCTGGCGATATCTTTTATTTTTACCTGTGAACCGCTTTCATTGGTCCGAACGACAATCTCTCCGAATTCCTTTTCCGTTTGCAATCTTTCGGGCAAACGCACCGTATAGGTAAATTCGGTTCCCGGCGGTGCCGGCTCAGCGCCGAATTTTCCTCCGGGTACGATAACATTTTGTTCGCGCACGGCCCGAATGATTTCCGGAACCGTAATGTTTAATTGCGCCAAACGGTCCGGCCGGATCCAGATGCGCATGGAATAGTCGCTTGCTCCAAGGACATTTACCCGTCCGATACCCTTTATGCGGGCTAAAATATCTTTGATGTTTATCAGAGCGTAATTGCCGAGAAAATTTTGTCCGAATCTTCCGTCGGAAGTAAGGGTAACTAGCATTAATATATTGGGAAGCGATTTTTCGGTTGTTACGCCAAGCCTCTTAACTTCTTCGGGTAATTTTGCCGTTGCCGCCGAAACCCTGTTTTGGGTAAAAACCGTGTTCATATCCGGATCGGTGCCCACTTCGAAAGAGACGTCAATCGTCATCGTTCCATCGTTTGCATTGGTTGATTTCATATAAATCATATTGTCAACGCCGTTAATTTGCTGTTCCAACGGCGTGGCAACCGACTGTTCAACACTAACCGCATTTGCCCCCGTATAAGAAGCTCTTACCTGAACAATTGGCGGAGTGATATCCGGATATTGCTCAATGGGCAATCCGAGAAGTGAGATGATACCAACAATCGTGATCACAATGGCGATTACCATTGCAACTATTGGTCTTCTTACAAAAAAACTTCCCATACTAATTCTCAACCGCTTGTAGGTTTAGGTCTGTTTTCGTCTCTATCGGATTAACGACCATTCCGGTCTTAACTTTTTGCAATCCTTCAAAAATAACTTTTTCCCCTTCTTTCAGGCCTTCTTTTACAAGCCAGAATGAGCCGATCTTATCACCGAGAATAACTTTTCGTTGTTCGGTTTTATTTTCTTCATCAACAACATAAACGCTAAATGTACCCTGCAGCTCGGAAACACATCGCTGAGGGATCAATATTCCGTTTTTAACAACAGCAAATTTTACGCGAACTTTTCCGAACAGACCGGGGCGCAGCAAACCATCCGGATTAGGAAAGGAAGCCTGAATAAGGATGGCTCCGGTCTGGACGTCAATCTCTCTGTCAATAAATCGAACACGGCCTTTTTCTTTATGGATTGTCCCGTCCGAAAGAATTAATTGGAGGATATCTTTTTCCTTTTCCTGCTGTTTATCTTTATTTAATAGAAAATTTCTGAAAATTCGAAGGTAGTCCGCTTCGGTTAAATAGAAGTCAACCAAAACAGTGTCTATTTGTGAAACGACGTTCAAAATAACCGGATTGGGGGTCTGTCCCACAAAGTCGCCTACTTTTGCTTTGGTCTTTCCGATAATACCGGTGATGGGCGCTTTGACCTTTGTATAACTTAATTCGATATTTGCCGCACGTAAATTTGCTTTAGCCGCTTTAACCACAGCTTTGGCTGCTTCATAATCTGCTTCCGCAGCGTCCAGATCGCTTTGGCTTATCGCATTGGTTTCTGCCAGCGGTTTTATACGCGCCAACTCGCTTTCCGCATGGGCCAAATTAATTTTTGCTTCGGCAAGTTTGCTGAGCTGGGCAGCCGCTTTGGCTTCGTACTGCTGGCTTTCGATGGTATAAAGCAGTTGGCCCCGCTTTACCATCGTTCCTTCGTTAAAATGAATGCCTTCAAGAAATCCGGCCACTCTGGCGCGAATGGCAATGTCTTTACGGCCGGCTACGGTCCCGACGAAATCCTCATACAAAGGAACATCCGCAGCTTTTGTGACGAAAACCTCTACCTGCGGCGGTTGTGTCGGTTCATCCCTGGTTGAACAGGACCAAATAATGAGCAAGACCGGGATTAGAAATAAAATTCTCTTTTCCATATCTAATGCGTTCACCTCAAGTGATATTATATATCTGATTATTGGTTTTATGAGAAGCAATAAAGAACAGCCATTAAAAATTTATATCCGACGGACTGGAATAGTGATCTAATCATTGTCAAGCAGTCTTTATTAATCTTGATTTCAATAAGTAAAAAGTGTTTACTGTTCTAAAACAGCAATGCCAGTCGATTAGTTTGTGGAGTTCTGACAAAGAATAAAGCTTTAGCGGGAAAGATTTACTTACCTTTTCATCTAAAGTAATTCTTTGTTACCGCTTTTAACCAAGATATAAAAAATTTTTTTTTAAAGCAATCTTTGTATTGGAGATTAGTCAGTTTGAATAAACTATAAAAGCTAATCATCATATCTCTCGGATGAATCTGACAGTTTCCCTGAAATTTAATTGTTTTGCAAATTAATAAAAGATTAACTTAAATTATAAAAATAAATGGTTCTATGTCATTTTGTGTGTTCAACCATACTGTCATTCGGATGAATAGTCTTTACTTCAAGAATGCAACGGTTTTTATTTGATTTCTCTGAAAGGGAGATATAGGAACATCCGTTTTTACAACTATTCATAAGAATCTAAATAGGGCCAAATAAATCAAAGAGGTGATATGCGTAAATATCGGACTATTTTTTTAACTTTTATCGCCGGATTGGCCGTAATAAGCACTTTGTATTTTTTTTCCGGTCAGTTGGAATCCCGGTCAAGAGAGAAAAGACATCCTTCTCTAATTTACACTACTCAAAAGACATCGCACAGCTATCCCTCGGAATGGGCCTGGCTTAAACGCTCTTTCCCGTATGGCCGGGCGGACTATAACGCCATTCCGCAGGCATTGAAAGAGACTCGTCAGTTAAGAGCCGTCCGTAAATCCACTGCATTCGCACAATGGGAACCTGCCGGTCCCTCGAACATCGGCGGGAGGGTGGTGGACATCGAATTTAATCCGTCGGATCCGAAGATTGTATATGCGGCTGCAGCCACGGGTGGTGTGTTTAAATCTTACGATACCGGAAAAACCTGGCAGCCTGTTTTTGACGAACAGGCCGTACTCACGGTGGGTGATATAGCGCTGGCGCCGTCGGATCCGGATATGGTTTACGTGGGTACGGGTGAAGCCAATGGCGGACATAATAATTTTCCCGGTTTTGGCATCTACAAATCGGCCGATGGCGGTAAAACATGGACGCACATCGGTCTGGACAGCACGGCATCCATAGGCAGGATGCTGGTAGACCCCGACAATGAGCAGAAGGTATGGGTGGCGGCCGTCGGTTCATATTTCGAAAAAAATCCCCAGCGCGGCGTATATGTAAGCGAAGACGGCGGACAGAGTTGGCAAAAATCGCTTTACGTTTCCGACAGCACCGGCGCGATTGATCTGGTGATGAACCCCAATGATCATAACATCCTGTTTGCTGCCATGTGGGAACGTATCCGTCCGGCAGTGAGCCGCAGTCAGACACATTTATATGGTAATACCAGCGCTATTTGGCGTACAAGCGACGGCGGCAAAACCTGGCAGCAATTGGGAACGGCCAATGGCCTGCCTGATCCCCAGGCGGAACAAATCGGCCGCATTGGGCTGGCTATCTATCCGCAAAACCCGGATATTCTCTATGCCCTTTACACCAATTATGATCCGAACAACGGTTATGTCATCTACGGCCTGTATAAAAGCACAGACGGCGGCGACAACTGGACAAAGACGGCCGCGTCCTCAACCTTTAGCTCGTACGTGGGTGGCTTTAGCTGGTATTTCGGTCAGGTGCGTGTCAGTCCTTCCAATCCGGATCGGGTGTATGTGATGGACGTCCGCTTGTTGCGCAGCGATGACGGGGGCTCAAATTTCAGCCAACTTTCCTATGAAAATTTGCATGTGGATCATCATGCCATGGCGTTTCATCCTCAAAACCCGGATTATATTATTGAAGGTAACGACGGTGGCATCAATATTTCGCAGGATGGAGGGGATACCTGGACGAAAGTGGCCGATTTACCCGTTACCCAATTTTATGAAATCGGGCTGGACGCCAGCCGTTCGGTCAGACTCTACGGAGGAACGCAAGACAACGGTACGCTGCGTACACCCAATGGCGATATGGATCAATGGGAACGGATCCTGGGGGGAGACGGATTTTACGTGCTGGTGGATCCCACCGATCCAGAAATAGTATATGCCGAATATCAATGGGGAGAGCTTTACAAAATTGCTTTCGGCTCGTACACGCCTCTGATTACCACTGAAATGAAAAACGAACCCCGTAATTGGTCCACGCCGGTGGAAATGGATCCGCTGGATAATACTATTTTGTATTACGGTACCAACCGCCTCTGGCGCACGGAAGACGCCGGCAAATCCTGGCAGCCCATCAGCCCTGATTTGACGCGGGGATTGGATGATAGCCGCTTAGGAACCATTACCACCATTTCTGTGGCGCCTTCCAATCCCGAAGTAATTTATGCCGGCACCGATGACGGCAAGGTGTGGGTGAGTGCCGATTACGGCGATAGCTGGCAGGATATTACCGGCGATTTACCCTTTCGCTGGGTAACGCGCATTAAAGTGGACCCCCAAAGGGATTCTACCGTATATGTTACCTTTTCCGGCTTGCGCTGGCGCGACCCCCAGCCGCACGTGTTCCGCAGCGATGATATGGGGCAAAGTTGGCAGGATATCAGCGCCAACCTGCCGGATGCGCCCGTAAATGCTTTTGCTGTTGATCCTAAAAACACGGATATTCTATACGTAGGGTCGGATATCGGCGCCTTTGTAAGTTTTGACCGCGGCGCCTCCTGGCAGATTTTGGGCGAAGGATTGCCGGCTGTTGTGGTTAACGATATGAAAGTAAATCCGGACTCCTATGAGTTGATTGTGGGTACGCATGGACGGTCCATATATAAAATAGATTTGTACGACGTTACCACAATGGATGCGGCGCCGGATAGAAAACCGATCGCCGGTTCGTTTATATTGCGGCAAAATTATCCCAATCCGTTCAATCCTTCTACAACAGTACGCTACCGGCTTTCCGGAACGGCAAGTGTGGAACTGAACGTTTACGATCTGCTCGGTCAAAAAATAACCACATTGGCTTCCGGAAAAAAAGGACAAGGGTGGCACGAAGCGCGATGGAATGCACGGGGGCAGGCGGCCGGTATTTATTTTTATCGTCTGCTTGTAAACGGGAAATATATTGATAGTAAAAAGATGGTTTTATTACAGTAATTAATTCATTTTCTTCATCAGGATATTAATCTGAGCCGGATCAGAGTTCATATATTGATACGTCAAATATCTCATTAATCGCCGGCCTTTTCCTGAGGTGAATATTCCGGCAACGGAGTCGTAAATGTCAAAAAGCAAAATATTTCAGTCCTTATTCGGGCGTAAATCGGTTGCCGAATTTGGCCATTTTGAAGTATTGTTTATCGCTCTGATGTTAGCCCTATTGGTTAAACCGTTTTTCAAAGGTTTTGTAGGGGTGCAAATACTTACAAACCTTTTCTTGACAATTATTTACATAACTGCAATCTTTACGGTTATCCGCAGCAGAAAAATATTCTTGTTAACATTGGTTGTGGTTGTTCCTACAATTGTTTTAACATGGTTGGGTTATTTTTTTCCCTTGCCGGAAATTTTGGCCTTGAATAACGTTGTAAATCTTGTTTTTTTTACATACACGATCGCACTTCTTCTTGCATACATAATACGACAAAAACGCGTTACCCGAAATGTTATTATGGGAGCAATGAGTGCTTATATGTTGATGGCTTTTTTATGGGCTACCGCATATACTTTGCTGGAAACGATTTCGCCGGGCTCTTTTCATCTTGTAAACAATGCGGATGCTTCGGGCGATCTGCTCTATTTCAGTTTTGTCACGATCACCACTTTGGGTTATGGTGATATCACTCCGCTTACTTATCAGGCCAGAGCGCTGGTGGTCACTCAGACCATATTGGGCCAGATGTATGTTGCCATCATGATTGCCCGTTTGGTCGGCATCCAAATTGCTCAATCGATGGAAGAAAAATAAGTCCATTTTTATATTCTGTCTATCCACATTCAGCGGTATCAACATTTTTTTCATATCATCTTAAATATACTTGCTTAAAATCATCAGATTTTACACCGGCTCCATCGTGGTTGTTGGAAAAAATAAAAAACAAGTTAAAGTCCCAAAGCGATGTTTTCGATAATAGTATGGTCTATTTGTGATCCCATCAAAATGTAATGAAATAAGAAATACGCATAATATGCAAAAATAAACTTTCATTTTACTGATATAATATCTATATTACGCGCGGTTGAACAATAAATAAACATAAAACGCCAAAATAACTTATCAGTAGGAGGGCGGTATGACCCGAGACCAAATCCTTAAGACCTTAAAAGATGAAAACGTTCGTTTTCTGCGTTTGCAGTTTAGCGACATCTTTGGCATTAACAAAAATGTTGAAGTTCCCTATTCGCAATTTGAAAAAGCCTTAGACGGTGAAATTATGTTTGACGGCTCTTCCATCGAAGGTTTTTCACGTATTGAAGAATCGGATCAGTTGTTGGTGCCGGATTATGAAACCTTTCGGGTGCTCCCCTGGGAGAATGCACAAGGCAAAATAGCCCGTATTATTTGTGATATCAAAAATCCCGATGGTTCCGCTTTTGAAGGATGTGTACGTACAACTTTAAAACGGGTGTGCGATAAGGCCGCAAAAATGGGGTACAATATGCAAGCCGGTCCCGAGGCGGAATTTTTCCTGTTCCTTCTGAATGAAGACGGTGTGGCCACAAATGTTACGCACGATTCGGCAGGGTATTTTGACTTAGCGCCCATCGATTTAGGCGAAGAAGCCCGCCAGGAGATGGTCAATGTTTTACAGTTGATGGGTTTTGAAGTGGAAGCGGCCCATCACGAAGTGGCCGAGGGACAGCATGAGATTGATTTTAAATATGACGACGCATTGAAAACAGCGGATAACGTTTCCACCTTCAAATACGTGGTACGCCGGGTAGCGCACGATTACGGCCTGCACGCCACTTTTATGCCCAAGCCCATATTTGGTATCAACGGTTCGGGGATGCATACACACATGTCGCTTTTTAAAGGCGAAGAGAATGCTTTTTTTGATCCCAATGCCGATTATCAGTTAAGCGAGGTGGCGCGGCAATATATCGCAGGCCTGTTGAAACACGCCAAATCCTATGTGGCGATTACCAATCCTCTGGTTAACTCGTACAAGAGATTGGTACCCGGTTATGAAGCGCCTATCAATGTGGCCTGGTCCGAACACAACCGCAGCCCGATGATTCGCGTACCGGCCAAACGGGGAAAGAGTACGCGTGTTGAAGTACGAATGCCCGATCCGTCCTGTAACCCCTATCTGGCCTTTGCCGTGATGCTGGCTGCCGGTTTGGACGGCATAGAGAATAAACTGGTTAGTCCGCCGCCGGTAAACAAAAACATTTTTGCCATGAGTCAACGCGAAAAACGACGCCTCAAAATTGAACCGCTTCCTTCCAACATGCTTAAAGCTGTGGAACAGTTCGAAAAGAGCAAGTTGATGCGCGAAACTTTGGGCGATCATATTTATTTTCATTTCATTAACGCCAAAAAGCAGGAATGGAGTAGTTATATCTCTCAGGTGCACCAGTGGGAACTGGAAAGATATTTGAGTTATTATTAGTATTTAGAAGAGTAATAAACAAAAAAGGCGGAAGAAAAATTCTTCCGCCTTTTTTTATAGCGTATATTGTTTGTTATTGCTTTGTGCCTACCACATTGGCGGATTGATAGCCGTTGCCGTCTTCCGGCGTTGTTACCCGAATACTGATGTACACCTGCGGCGCCTCGAGGCTGTCGCCGGGTGCCCAGGCAAAATTAAATTCCGTACGTCCCGGGCCGCTGGCCTGTGTGTCCAGCATCTTAATGTCCGTATCACCATACAGGTTTCCGTCGCTTGCTGTAATTTTAATGCGTGTATCTTTTACCAAAGGATAGCCCCAGATGTCCGAAATGGTGTAATCAAACGAGACCGGCTGATTCACATCGGTATATGTAAATGTTTCGGGTGATATCTGAATGGCGGCCGTGGGGCCGGTTAACAATAATTTGGTACTGCTGCTTAATTGTTCCACTTTTAATGTGTCGCCGTATGTTGTTGCCGTAATTTCCGCCAAAGAATATTCCGCCGGATTAGGAGGCAGAGGTTGAGCGCTCATGTATCGAACGGTTGCCCGGCCCATCTCGTCGGTAATTGCCGAACCTTCCAATATCCCGTAATCGCTGTAAAAATACACAGCTGTTCCGGGGGCTACAGGATTGCCGAATTTATCGCCCACATAGGCGGTAACCGGGTCCAGTATGCCGGAATGCACATGACCGGCGATATTTACACGATCCAGGGCGACGCTAAAATGCTCCTGATCGGGCAATCCACCCCAAATAGCCAGACGGACGGGCAGAGTGCGGTATTCCTTACCGTTTACTTCAAATGAGGCTATTAACTGAACGGTTCCGGATACATAACCGCTATTCAGCACTGTGTGGACAAAGCCTGCCTGTGTAGTCATGGTATCGGGAAAGAGATATTCTCCGCCGTTCGGTCCGTTCAGAATGGAAAAATGCACCAGAACCTTGTGATTTTCATCCACGCGCCGGCCTCGGGCGTCTGTAACCACAAATTGCACAATAGCTGCTTCCGTTAAGCCGGAACTGCGTACATAGATATGCGACTCGTGCGAACCGTAAATTTCGATATGGGCGGCGTCGTCGCTTTCGCCTCCGGGCGGGGTTACCACGGACGAATCATCGTTGGTGCTTTGCATGGTTACATCGGGTACCTTGGTTCGTTCGCCTTTGAGACCTTCCACATTTTTAAAGGTTAACCGATAACCCACTTTGCTAAATTCCAGCTCCAGTGATACGGTTTCTTCACCGGCTTCCGGTTCTACGGATATTTCATATTTACCTTCGGTATTGGTGGTCGTTTGTTTGTAAAAACCTTTGGCCGTAACCAGAACATCGCTTAAAGGCAGGGGCTGCCCCAGCTCGCCCAGGGCGTACACCGTACCTTCAAAAGTGGCCACCTGAGTGGAATCCGGCTCTGTTGTATCCTGACAGGAGACGAGTACCAGGATTATGCCTATAAATAACCATATTTGAATTGTTTTCACGATACCTCCATAAAGGTTAAAAGATATCTTCAAGTTCTATTTCCGGTGGAACAAGATTGTATTGCTTAAGTTGTTTTAGGCTGCGTTCAAAGGTTTGCATACCGTACTCCGATCCCGTTTGCAGAGAAGAATCAATTTGATGTGTTTTTCCTTCACGGATCAGATTTTGGATGGCCGGGGTGTTGACCAATATTTCCATCAGTGCAATCCGATCGGCTTTCATAGCCTGGCGTATTAAACGTTGCGCAATCACCGCCAAAAGCGAAGCTGCCAGAATAGTGCGGATTTGTTGCTGCTGTTCCGAGGGAAATACATTTATAATACGGTCAACGGTTTCTGCTGCCGAGTTGGTATGCATGGTCGAAAAAACCAAATGTCCTGTCTCGGCGGCGTGCAGAGCGTAGGTAATGGTTTCCAAATCCCGCATTTCACCCACAAGAATAACATCCGGGTCTTCCCGCAGAGCGCTGCGCAGCGCCGAGGCAAAGTCCTTGGTATGCTGGTTTACTTCTCTTTGATGGATCAGGCTTTCCTTTTGCGGGTGAATGTATTCAATCGGGTCTTCTATGGTGATGATATGCTCCCGCCTGGTTTGATTGATTTCGTTTACCATGGCAGCCAGCGTGGTAGATTTACCGCTGCCCGTAGGTCCGGTAAGCAAAATAAGCCCTTTTTTACGCCTGGTTAGTTTGCTTAAAATTTCCGGCATGCGCAATTCTTCCAAAGAAAGAATTTTATGCGGAATTGTGCGAAAAGCCATACTAAGCCCGTTTAAATGTTTGTAAATGTTCACGCGGAAACGGGCAGTTTCGGGGAAGTCGATGCTCAGATCGATTTCCGTTTTCTGCTTGAGCAGTTGTTTTTGTTCGTTGTTTAAAAAAGAGGTTGCAAAATCGGTCAATTCTTCCGTGGTGATGCTGCGTACATCCACTCGTTTTAATTCACCCAAAATACGTAAAACCGGTGGATTGCCGCTGGAAAAATGCACATCCGAGGCGTTATTTTGAACGGCAAATTTTAATGTATTTAAGAGAAGCGATCCCACAAACAACCTTTCTGAAAAAATCTATTCCATAATTTTAGTGGTGATAAAAATCAGCAAATCCGTTTTTTGTTTATTTTTGGATACATGGGTAAACAAATATCCCAAAATGGGAATATCCCCTAACAGCCACACTTTCTCCTCGCGTTCGGTCTCAGTTTCTTTTACCAGACCTCCGATGACCAGCGTCTCGCCGTCTTTAATACGTACGGTGGAATTCACCTCACGTACGGCGGTAATAGGATATGGTGCATCAGCCGGGCCGGTATAGCCGACAATCTCTTCCAGTAAAGGATGCACATCGAGCGTAATCATGCTGTCATTGCCGATCTGAGGTAAAACGTCCAGCTGTATATTCACTCTTTTATCCTGATATGAAAAAAGATCGCCGGCAACGCTGCGGGATATTTGCGGTATGGGAACAGTTCTCCCGATGCGCACACTGGCTTTTTTATTGTTTAGTGTAGTTACTTTCGGGTTGGAAATCAGTTTGGCGCTCTGGTCCTTTGCCAGTAAATCAAGTGCGGCTTTTAGTTCATCAAATGTGAGTACACCCAACGTAAGATCTTTGGCTGCATTGGGCAGTTGATACCAGGCGGAAAGCAGCGTAGGCTGGCCGGACTGCCCTGTTCCGGTTTGTGTGATAGGCGCTGAAATTTCTGCACCGGTGGTTTTAACGGTAAAACTTTTGGGCAGGTTCAAGCCTACATTTTGTTCGTCACCAAGGGTTCTTTCCACTAAACGCACTTCAATTTGGATCTGCTTTTCCGGTTTATCCATAAAGAGGATGGATTGTCTGATTGCTTCCAGGTTTTCGCGCAAATCCGATACCAATAGCAGGTGAGCCCGGTAATCTTTCTTTTCCTTGCCCATTTCGGAAAGCAGCGGTTCCATTTTGCCCCGCTCGGAAAGCAGCGTTTCCAAAGTGGCTTTAAGGCGGTAGGCATCCACATATTTTAAATCGAATACTTCGGTCTGCAAATCTCGGTTGGATTCCAGAGCCAGCGGTTTAATCATTATAACATTGTCGCCCACCACGTAATGATATCCGTGTGTTTTCAGGATAGTGCTCAAAGCTTCTGCCAGGCTCACATCGTACAGCCGCGCGGTTACCGGGCCTTTGGCCTCACCGCCAACCACAATGTTTACATTGTATTGTTTGGACAACATACGTAAAACATTATCCAACGAGGTGCCTGCAAAATTTGTATTGATTTTTGTTTGCAGCAGTTCATGGATATCCGCAGCCCAAAGAGGAGTAAGAAAATAAAACAATAAAATAAAAATGATGCATTGTCTTTTTAGCGACATGGCCAACTCCTTGCTATCTTGCAAGCTTTAGTGTGGTTTGTTTTTTTCCGTCGGATACCGTAACGCTTTGTTGTGAAATATGCACAATACGGTAGCCTGCAATAATATCTCCCGTTTTACAAACGTTGTTATTAATTAATGCTACAGAATTGAGCCCATCGTAACTGATGGCTTGTAAAAAGAGTACCTGCTCGGCAGTTCGGCTTTTTTTTCTTTTCTTTTTTACCTGCGTGGTTACTTTTTTAAAGAAAGGATCGCGTCCCCATTCGCTAACATACGACTTCCGTGTAAGCGGCTTGGAAAAGGACTTTTGCACATTTTCCGTAGCCGCGGCTTGTTTCTTTTTCTTTTGCGAAGAAGAATAAAAACTGGTATAGGTATCTGTGTTATTGATAAAATCGAATATGGCAAAGGCCAACACAACACCCAATAGAATAAGCAGTCTTTTTTGACTTTTATTTATTGCCACGCTTTGCTCCGATGATTAATTATTCCAGATGTATAACGTTGCCGAAATAGTTGCGTCCAATATGTTTGTATCTTCACCTGCTCTTTTGATGTTAAAACGTTCCGGTATCAGGTAAAAGGGCAGGGTGGGCCAGTGTTCCAGAAAGCGGCCGATATCCAGGTACTTCCCCTTAACCGTAAGACTTAACGCCAGAGGGGCAATTTTCGTCTTCTTCTCACTCTCCAATAAACTCTCGAATGACGATGAAAAATCTGTTAATTCCAGATTATATTCGCGCGCGAAGGATTTTAACTTTTCAGTCACTTCCGGAAGATCCGATTCGCTGATAAAACGGTTTCGTTCGTTGGTTAAATTTTCCTGTTTCTTTTTAAGATTCTCTTCGATAAGCTTCATATTCTGCTGTGCCTGTTGCGCGTTTTTCAGCTTATGGGCTACTACTCTCAAATTTGATTCGATGTCTTCCAAAGTCGCTTTTTGTCTGCTGTAAATAAAAAGATACCACGAAAGAGATATAATGAGCAGTACCGCTAAAAGTATCGTAAATATTTTCTTTTCCATAGCGTTGTCCGTTATAAATATAAATCCAGCGTAAACAAAACTTCGTCGTTTTCGGGGATTTTATTCTTATTCAAGAGCAGAATATGTTTAAAATAGTTCAGACTTTTTAATTTGTTAATATAGTTGATTAAAAAGGCGTCTCCCATTAAGGCATCGCCCATTAAAACGGCATTGAGTTCGATACGATATTTGTAATCTTTATCAACTTTTTCTTCTTTACTGTATTTTTTTACATCGGATGCTATATCTACAAACTGGATGGATTCCAGCCGAATGTTATCCGGAGTTTCGTTGCTAAAGAAGCGTAACACCTCAATAATGGGAGGCCCGGCTTTAATATAGCTGCGCAATTCGCGGTTTTCGTTATTGAGCTGCTCAATTTCCTGTTTGTATTTATTGTAAATCCCTTCGATCGGATTTAACCGCTCATAGTTGTCTTCATATTGGGCAATTAATTTTTTCTTGCTTTCCGTCTCACGGTATTGCAGAAGAGAGAAATAGGCAAAACCGCAAATAAGAGTGATCATTATCAATGTCAGAATCCAGTTTAGCTTGGCAAAAAGAATGTTGGTCATGTATGACTTTGGCAATATGTTGCAGGATTCTTCCTGATGCAGGGCCGTACCAATGGTGGAAAAATATTCCGTATAGTCAAGAGTTTTTTTGTCCAGATTTTCAAATTGCGGGGCAAGGATAAACATGGGTAAATGCAGCCGGCTGCGTAAATAGGGAATAAGACTTTCTTTGCGAACACCGTACCCGGTAATCATAATGCGTTCTACAAGATAATTTGTGCTTCTGCCCTGAATAAATGACATCGAACGCAGTATCTCGGAAAAAAAGGTATGCAAAACAGGATTTTGTTTCTTTTTCAGATCCTTTATTTTTTTCATCAGGCGGTCGCGCAAAAGATTTGAGCTTACTTTTTGACTTTTGTCTGCGCCCAGGGCCGGTATGGTTAAATCCTGATCGGTTTCATTCCCGTCTTTATTTTTTTCATGAATAGTTGTCTCCAAATTGCGTGCTCCGATACCAACATTGCGGATGTATTCCAAAAAACCGTTGCGCATCAGGCAGATTTGTGTAAAATCGTACGAAATATCGATCAACAAGTCTTTATCCGGCCGAAAGACCATTTTTTTGTAAGCAGATTGCAGAGCGGCAGGACGGGATATGAGTTTATTAACCCGAATTTTAAGTTCCTTGAAAACATGTACATAATTGGCTATTAAATCCTCGGGAACCACGGTTACCAAAACACGCAGCTTCGAAATACCGTCGTCTTCAAACTCTTCCACTATCTCGTATGTCCAGACGGTTTTATCCGTAAAATTGGGTAGCTCGTTTTGGTTTTTGATAGTCAAAGCGCTTCGCAACTCCGCTTCCTTCTCTATTTTAGGTAGAATTACCTGCCGGATAGAGATATCGGGACTGAATATACTCACATGGATGCTCATGCCGCGTTTGTATTCTTTTGTAAGAATGGTTTCCATGGCAATTTGCAGGGCTTTAAACCGGTTGATTTCTTCACTTGGAAACCGTTGTATCCCCCATTTCAAAACCTGGATATCATCTTTGCTCACCTTGCTTACAACATAGCGGATTTTATCGGCATCTATATCAAAAGCGAGGTTGTAACGGGCTTGCAGTTGACGAGAGAAAGATAGTTTTTTGTAAAACCGATCAAAAATATAGGTGCGTGCGGGCGCGTTTGCTGCAGCTTTTGCTTTGGGTTGCTTTTTAGGTGCACTGGCATCCGGGCGCGGCCTGGACGGGTTGGTTTTGCCAACAACCTTCCCTGCTTCCTTTTTGGGGATTGCTTTTGTCTGACGGGTTTTCGTTTTTAATGCCGGGTCTGTTTTCGCCGATAAACCGTGGGAATGACCCTTATCCTTTGCGTGCACAGAGGTTTGTTGCGGTTTTGAAGTTTTATGCGGCCCATGCTGATTTAAAGTCTTTTCCTTTTGCTTTACGGATATATTGTTTGGCGAGGCATTCCGTTGTGCACGTTTTTGCGGATTTACGGGTTTTTTCTCTTTACTCTGAACCTCAGGATGGTACGTTTTTTTAAGCTTCGAAAGATTCTCTGTTTGCGCATTTGAATCCGGCTTTTTCGAAATTTCCCGGGTTTGATCATCGGGCGATACACTCTTACCGGAGTATTTGTCTGCAATGTCGTCCAATGTATTGGCCAGAAAGTCTTCAAACTTCTGAAGCTCATCGTTCGAATTATTGGGATTGTTTTTGGAAACCAATGCCTACCTCTTTCCTGGATAGCACGCTTTTTAGTTATCGATTGTCCATGTGTTTCCGTAAAGAATAATTGGACTTTGATTAACAGTATATTTCAACAAGTTTTTCATGTATGCCCTTCGGCGGGATACAACAAGGTTTTTATAGGTCCACCATAAAAATCCGAATTGTTTTCCGGTTACGTTGCCGTTTATTATCATTCCCCCGTAAATCCAGTGAACACCGCCTGATAAGCATTTAAACTGGGTACCCGATACGGGTTGAACCATGGTACCTAAATGGGCTCCCAAAGGAAACGCGGAGGAGGTAATCGTAATATTATTACCGGCCACAAAATTTCCGTAATTGATAAAATTCCAGGCGCCGATGTTAATATTCTGCTCTGCAAATGTAATTTCACCTCCAAACGCCCAAACACTGCTAATATTCAAATCGCCGGGGTAATAACGACTGCTGGCAATTGCTGTTTGTCGCATTAAATCCAGATTGAATTTTGGCATATACGCAGCGTTTTGCTTAACCGGACCGTTTACGGTGACTTTGCTGATTGTACCGGTAGTATAAATGGCATAAAGGGATACGTCTATATAGTTTAACGCTTTGCGCACCCGTTTTACTACATTTCCGCTGTGGCCGGTAGCGATGATCTCGAGGCTGTCATTACCAATGGTGTTTATACGAAGATCGAATGTGGTATTGCCTCCGGCATCGATGCCTGTTTCCGTAATGTTGTCCAAATCGACTACATTACTGTTCGTTGTCCCTCCACAATAGTCCAGTAGATAGGCAAGACCGTACTCAATACCGGACTGAGCGGCGTAGAAAGCGCGCTGTTGATGGATATCCAGCGATTGCATCTTTCTGTGCGATACAAACATGGTGACCATGGTTATGCCTATCAGCCCGAAAAAGATGATAAACATAAGCGTGGCCAGCATTGCGGCGCCTTTTTGATTATGTATCAGATCAATTGCGTACATAGAACCGATCCTGTACGGTTATTTGTTGACCGTTCTGAGTTACATTCAGTAAAACATCGATATATACCAGATTGTTAGTCTGAGCGGTTACATTCAGATTCTTATCCAGGAAGATAAACGGACTGCTTTGCAGATTGGTTAAAACGGGTAACCAGTTGCCGCTGTTTACGCGTCTTTGCAATTGTCCCCCCGTTGTTTTACGCCAGGATATTTGCTGTGCGTTTACGGTTGTGAAGACCAGTTTATTGCCGGAAGCGCCGAAAGTGGCCGAGGCATCGATGTATGACGGCTTTATCTGTTTTACATCCTCGCGTAAAAGCCGCAAAGCGGTACGAACATCCCAGGAAGCAATCGTATTGGCCTGCACTTGTTGGAATGTTGTGGAAGTCATCTGAACCATAGAAAGCGAGATTAAGGCAAAAATACCTAAAATGGCGATAACAACTACCAATTCCAGAATTGTGAATCCTTTTTGTCTTGTTAAATCAACGTTCTTCATAATATTTGGTAAATCGTGTGGTTAATACATAACCGTCAGGATACAATGGATGCGTTATCTGTACTGTAATTTCCCAGGCGTCAAGGTTCGCTGAGCCCCAACCGGATACAGTGCTTACCGTAACGGTACGCTGGAATCCATCCCCCAAATCTTCATCCACCTCAAACTGATTAGGATTTGTGTACCAGTTCCAGGTTTTCTCTTTAAGGCCTGTGATTTCTTCCATTTTGTTCTCGGCGTATATGATCATTTGATCTAACACCCCGCTTTTAACCGATTCAATATTCATCTGACTGTATAGCCGGATAATCGCAGGCAAAGCAACGCCGATAATGACAATAACGACGATAAGCTCCATCAATGTGAAGCCCCCGGTATTTCCGGGAAATTCAAATATTTTTATGTTTTTTTTCATTACTTGTTATTTGCGTATAATAAAGAAAGGGGCGATGATAGGGTAATCAGATCATTATGTTTGGGATATTCTTTAAGCAATTATTCCATAGAACATGGTGTCCCGCTTCGATGGAAGACGGACAAAATACCTTGTGTTTTTCGAAACTTCAGTGGAATCATATTGTTTAACATATTATCCTTTGGATGAATTTATAGACTCGATACAATCTATCGCCCCATTTCTCATTGTACATGCAAACGAACGAAACACAGCTTGTGCGGGCGTTTGCTGTAAAACAAATTACAGGTTATGATCAGAAACGCTGCATGTTACGTTTCCGTTAGCGTCCGCCGAGAGCGTTCCGGTTGTTGGGCAAGTCGGAACTTCGCCGTCCGAGTATAAGCTGCCGGTGGAAGTGGCGGCTGTAATGGAACTTGATAAGCTGGCGCTGGGATCATTAGCCAGCGCATTGGCATAGTGCATTTGAATAGCCGCTTCAATAGCTCTTTGGTTTGCCAAACAGGTGGCTTTTTCGGCCGTATCGGTCATGTCCAGATAGCGGGGAACTGCAATTGCCGCTAAAATACCAATAATGATGATGACGACGATCAGTTCCATCAAGGTGAAACCTTTTTGGTTTGTGGTTAACTTCATGAGTACAACTCCTCCTTGTTTGATTTGACAACTTTACCGTTACATTATATTCATCATATCCCACATGGGTAAGAATAATGCCAAAGCCAGTAATAAAATCATTCCCCCCAGTCCTACCGTAATGATCGGTTCTATTAACGATGTCAAATTAGCCACCGTGTCCGAAACTTCCTGATTGTAATATTCGGCTACGTTGGCCAACATTTCGTCCAGCGAGCCGGATTTTTCTCCGATGGAAACCATCTCCACCATAAGAGGTGTAAAAACAGGACTTTGTTGCAATGATTTGGCAATTTCTTCGCCTTTAGTAATTTTGTCGGCGATTATTCCCAATTCTTTATTGTACACTTCATTTTCCATGGTTCTTTGCATAATCTCGAAAGTCTGTGTTATGGCTATACCGGTACGGTTCATGGTGTAAAAGAGCTGAGAAAAACGGGCAAGGTTTACTTTTCGGATGAACATGCCCATAATCGGTATTTGCAAAAGAAGAGAATCTATTTTATAACGCCCTGCGGGTGTTCTGGCGTAAAAGTAGATGCCTGCTCCCAAAGCGACGATAAACAGCAGTAATAAAATCCCGTAATCGGTTATGAGATAATACATCCCCATCAATATTTTAGTGGGCAAAGGAAGCTCGACGCCGCGGGCCTCAAACATAGGGATAAAATTCGGTATGACCATGGTAGTAAAAACGACAAAAGCGCCTAACAAGCCCGTGAACACAAAAATGGGATAACGGAACGCTTTTTTTACATCTCTCCGGATACGGGAATCCCGCTCCAAAAACCGATACAAATAGAGCAGTGTTTCTTCCAGAGTGCCGCTCACTTCTCCTATTTTAATAGAACTGATGAAGATTTGAGGGAATATTTTGGGATACCTGCCTAAAGCATCGGATAGTTTGCTGCCTTGTTCAATGTCTCTGGTAACGGATTCGATTACGTCTTTGAAACCCTCGTCGGTTGCTTGCTGACGGATAGCCCGCAAACTGGTAATAATCGGAAGCCCGGCTTTCAGAAGGGTGTGGAGCTGTTTGGTAAAATGTATAACCACATTTTCTTTGACGCTTATTCTTAACGGATCGGTGCTTTTTGCGGACTTCATTTCATTAACGGCAATCACCGTCATCCCCAGTTCTTTTAACTGGCGCATCACATCATTTTTGTCGGCCGCTAAAAGGACGCTTTCAATCTGCTTTCCATCTGTACTAATGGCTTTATATTTGAAATTCGGCATAGCTGCTTATCCGTTAATGATCGAAACATACACTTCAAAAAAATGATTTCCCCAAAGAAGGAACAGGAAAAAACTTACAGAAAAAAAAGGCCCCATAGGGATAACCCTTTCCATTGCCGATTTGCTTATAAGCTTACCAAAGACGGCAAAAAGCAGGGCAAAAACGAATCCGAAATACAGCGCTGCGATGGTCAGTTTCCAGCCCAGGAAAAATCCGGCAACAGCACTAAATTTCACGTCGCCCATACCCATACTTTCCTTTTTAAACAACAATTTGCCCATAACAGCTAAAGCGTACATTATACTGCCGGATATGATAAACCCCAATAACGCTTCCGTCCATGAAATTACGTTGAATAACAGATTTATTATTACGCCGCTGCCCAGTAAAAATAGCAATACTGTGTTGGGGATTAATTTGGTTTGAAAGTCAATAAACGTGATTACAATAAGCGAATAAATTAATAAAATATAGAAGAAAGCCGCTCCGCTCACGCCGAAGTGATTATAAATTAACACCGTTGCCGCAGCGGAAAGAAGTTCCACAACCGGATATACAGGGGAAATTTTCTTTTTACAGTTGGCGCATTTACCTCTTAAGATGAGGTAAGAAAACAACGGTATATTGTGGTAGAATGGTATGGTATGCCGGCAGTGCGGACAATATGAGCGGCTCCAGAAAACGGATTCCTTAAGCGGAATACGATAGATGCACACATTGAGAAAACTTCCTATCAAAAGACCGATGGCAAAAGCCGTAAGGGATTCGACAAACATCAGACCAATCTCAGGTTAAGTTCTTCGTCGGACTCTTCGCTTATCGGAGGTGCTGGCGCAGGTTTGAATTTTTCTTCCGGTGGAATTGTAATTTTAGCGGGCTCAGGACGTTTCAAATAGCGGTTTATTCTGGCCAATAAGCGATCTTTGTGAACGGGTTTTGTAAGATAATCATCCGCGCCGAGTTCAAAGCCTTTAATTTCACTTTCGGGCGATTTTAGACCGGTGAGAATGAGCACCGGAATATGACTGGTGGACACATCGGCTCGAAGATGCTGCAGAACTTCATATCCGTCCATATTGGGCATCATTATGTCCAGTAGAATTAAATCCGGTTTTGTCTCATCGATTTTTTCCAAAGCTTTCACCCCGTCTTCAGCTTCCATCGTCACATAGTTGGTCGATTTTTCTATGATTTTGCGGATCATTTTCCGCGCCACGGGTGAATCTTCCACAATAAGTATGGTGGGTGTCTTTTCATCGTCTTTAAACACACCCTCTTCGATAGGGCGCCGCTGCTCTTCGGCCACCGGTGGGGAAGACAGGGGCCCGGATGCTGCTGTTTGTGAAGGATAAGCATCGGAAGTACCGGCTATATCCAAATCCGAAGTGGAACCGGGATGGATGGTGCGGAGCACTTCTTTATAATCCGTTATTCCTTCGGCTACGAGCGAAAGAGCGTCTTCAAAAAGATTCCGAAAACCTTGTTTGCGGGCGGTCTTGCGGATTTCACGGATACCCACGCTGCGATTTATCATTTCTTTAATTTCGGAATCGAGAAGCAGAATTTCATAAACACCGATACGTCCTTTGTAGCCGCTAAAGTTGCACCGCTGGCATCCTTTTGCTTCAAAAATATCCGGTTTATAGCCCAGTTTGCCAAAGAGGGCTCCTAAATCATCATCCACATCATTGACCTTAATACTCTTTTTGCAATCCGGACACAGGCGTCGGATCAGTCTTTGAGCGATTATAGCCTGCAAAGACTCAGTTATTTTAATCTTGTCTATGCCCATATCCTGTAGACGTGTGATAGTGGCAAAAGTATCATTGGTATGCAGAGTACTTAATACCAGGTGGCCTGTAAGTGCAGCCTGGATGGCGATTTCGGCGGTTTCTTTATCGCGAATCTCACCGACGAGGATTACGTCCGGGTCCTGCCGCAAAAAGGAACGGAGCGCGCTGGAAAAAGTAATGCCGGCTTTTTCGTTGACCTGTACCTGATTAATGCCCTCCATTCTGTACTCAATGGGGTCTTCTATGGTAAGGATATTGTTTGCTGTTGAGCGCACTCTGTTAATGGCAGCGTACAGTGTGGTGCTTTTTCCGGAGCCGGTGGGTCCGGTAACCAACACCATGCCTTGCTTAAACTCGAAGCATTTTTCCAGATATTCCCGGTTATGGCCACGGATTCCCATTTTTTCAAAGGATACCAGCGCTTTCCGTTTATCTAAAATGCGGATAACGGCTTTTTCCCCGTAACTGGTAGGCAGTATGGAAACACGCAAATCGATATCCGCGTCGTCCACTTTTATTTTGGCTTTGCCGTCCTGTGGCTTCCGCGTTTCGGCAATATTTAGGTTGGAAATGATTTTAATCCGGCTCATCAGCGTGGTAAGAAGCGAGCGCGGCACGTCCATAACGTTGCGCAGAATGCCGTCTATCCTATAGCGTACGGAAACAATTTCTTCTTTGGGTTCTATATGTATGTCGCTGGCTCCTTCTTCAATAGCCTCAAATATAATCTGATTTACTAATTTTACGACGGGGGTATCGTCTTTATCCGCTTTAACTCCGGCTACTGTAATGCGGGGCGCTCTCTTTTGGGTTTTAACCAGTGAACAGATAAGCTTATCCGGATTGTAATATTCATTAATTTTTTTGATGATTTGATCTTTAGAAGCAAAAAAGGTTTTTACATACTTTCCCGTAAGCTGTTCAATTTGCGATTCCACGTTAAGATTGGTTGGGTTAAAGCAGGCCACCGAGATGTATTTTTCATGAAGTTCAAACGGCATAAGCCAATACTTGCGGCAAAACTCCTCCGGAATAATTTTTATTATTTTAGGGTCAAGCCGAACTTTATCCAGATTAATGGAGGGTATCTTTAAAGCGTTTTCAACGAATAAAGCGATGTCTTCCGGCTGTAAATAGCCGTTTCCGGTCAAAACGTCGTAAAAAAACTCGCTGTCGGCGAAACGCTGTTGTAGTTCTTCATACAATTCTTCATCTATAATCTGATAATAAAGTAACGCCCGGACGAGCCAGTCGTCCTTGTATCTGCTTTTAGAGATGGATGACATTTCTTGCCTTGCAGAATTAGATTTTAGATTAATAATAATTCAATGTTTCAATAAATTATCGCATTATATTTTTTATTCTTTAAGTATAATCGACTACTTAAGTTATAAATTAAGACTTTGACCGACGATTCGATTAATAATTTATTTTATTGCTTTCGATTTGCGGGCACATATATATTATTTTTCATTTAACAAAGGGAGGCAACATGGCTCATCAATTGGAAGGTATAAGAACCGCCCTCAATCAGGTGCGGATGAATTTGATGAATAAACCGAACGTGGTTGCGACGGGGATCGGCTATAAGGTAACAAACGGCAAACTGACCGATCAATTGGCGATAATCGTTTCGGTAAGCACAAAGGTGGCGGCCAAAGCGTTGAGTGCCGAAGAGATCATACCCTCTGCCATAGATGGCGTTCCTACGGATGTTTATCCCAGCGGTATCTTCACCGCCCAGCAAGACCCCAAGGACCGTTTTCGACCGGCTCCCGGCGGGGTAAGTATCGGGCATATCAACATCACCGCAGGGACGCTGGGTTGTTTGGTGCAAAAGAATGGTAAGAAGTATATCCTCTCTAACAACCACGTATTAGCCAACAGTAATGATGCTTCTATCGGCGATCCTATCCTTCAGCCGGGCCCTTACGACGGCGGCGGAATGCCTCAGGATCATATTGCCGATTTATCCGAATTTATACCGATTAAATTCAAAGAGGATGACGGCGGTGGTTCCAGTCCCTGTCCTTTTGCCAATGCAGCGGCCGGTGTACTCAATGCCTTTGCTGCGGCTGTAGGCAGCAAAACCCGCCTGCGGGCTGTTTATAAAGCCTCTTCCCAGGCAGCCACCAATACAGTGGATTGTGCGCTGGCCCGGCCGCTAAACGAAGCCGATGTGCTGAACGAGATTCTAAATATCGGTAAAATCAATGGGGTGGCCGAAGGTTTGTTGGGTATGAGCGTACAAAAAAGCGGGCGTACCACCGGCCATACTACAGGCACCATTCAACAGGTTGATGTAACCGTAGATGTGAGCTATGGAACAGGAAAAACCGCGACTTTTGTGGATCAACTTATGACCGGCAATATGAGTTCGGGCGGCGATAGCGGGTCGGCAGTACTTGATAATGATAAAAACATCGTAGGCCTTTTGTTTGCAGGCAGCAGCAGTAATACTATTTTAAATCGTATCCAGAATGTATTTGATGCTTTAAACGTTACTATAATCGAGGAATAATCCGATTGAATATTTCTCTGGAAAAGTTGCGCCGGGTAAAAGACAAGTATGAGAAAAAATGGATGCAACTTCCGGAAGTGCAGGCGGTTGGCATCGGACATACTACAGAGGGGAAACCGGGTATTATCATTACGGTAAGCAAGCTCGATAAACGGGTGCAAAAACGTTTCCCCTCTGAGCTGGAAGGCGCTTCAATAGAACTGCGCGAAGGCGGGCCGTTTAGCGCACAATAAATATTTTTTTATTTGGTCAGTAATTTACCCTGTCGAAAATCAGGACAGTAAAATAGCTCGTTTATTTGTTAGAAATCAATTTCCATAGCGAACGTTTCATTACCCCGTATTTACGACTTTACCCAAAAAAAGATCGACTAAAGCAGGGTTGAAACTTTTGCCTCTCTCGCGGTTAATGATTTCCAGCGTCTGATCTAAAGAATAACTTTTCCTGTATGACCGGTCCGAGCGCAGTGCATCATAAACATCCGTAATAGAAATTATTTGAGCGAGCAAAGGAATCTCATCTTTTTCTAAACCTTGTGGATATCCGCTTCCGTCATATTTTTCGTGATGGGAATATATAATGGCAGATATTTCTCTTAAAGAATTTAGGCCTTGACATATTTCATACCCTATTTCGGTATGTTTTTTCATGATTTCGTATTCGGCTGCGGTTAATTTTCCTTTTTTGGTTAAAATTTTATCCGGAATGCCTACCTTGCCAATGTCGTGAAGAACGCCGCCTTTAATAAGCGTATTCTTTTCTTCTTCAGAAAGGCCTAATTCTTGGCCTAATTCTTGAGCTAGCTGAGCTACACGAATCGTATGTTTTTCTGTATAGTTATCCTTTGCTTCTATAATTTTTGCCAAAGAAAAAAGAAGACTCCAGGAATTGTCTAATTTTTCATTGAGCTTTTTGCTTTTGATTAATGATTTAATACGGGCGGAAAGCAGGAATCGGTTAACCGGTTTCACTATAAAATCGTCGGCGCCGGCTTCTATACCAATTATTTTACTTTGATTGTCATCACGGCTGGTTAGCAAAATAACAGGTATTAACCGAAATTCTTCTTTGGATTTAATCTCTTTACAGACTTCAAATCCGTTCATATACGGCATATTTATATCCGAAATAACCAGATCCGGCTTGTGCTTGTAAAATTGTTCCATACCGTCGCGTCCGTTAAAGGACTTAAGCACTCGGAATCCTTCCGTCGCTAAAAAACGTTCCAGTAATTTATTGATAGACCGGTCGTCTTCGATAATGAGAATAGTGTCAGTTTCATTCATTTTCATATCTACTCAATGTCCAAAGGTAATTTAAAACCGAAAATACTTCCTTCGCCGAGCTTACTTCGTACAAAAACATCGCCTTCATGTTTAGCAATCGCTTCTTTAACAAACGATAATCCTAAGCCGCTTCCTTTAGGCATATCATCGTTTTTTACAGGCACACGATAGAATTTATCGAATATTTTCTCCAAGTCGGATTCGGAAATACCGATACCGTTATCAATGACCTCAAAATATAAATGGCCCTCTTTACTGTAGGTCTTAACGGAAATGAAAGTATAGGGCTGGCTGTATTTAATGGCATTGGAAAGATAGTTACCGATCACTCTCTCGATTAAAAACGTATCATATTTATGAACGAAGACCGGTTTTTCGAAATACGTTTTAAAGCGTATGCTTTTTTGCATTGCTTGAGATTTATATAAATTTAAGACCTGTTTAACGGTTTTATTGAAATCCGATTCTTTTTTATTCAAAGGCATTGTACCCGATTCAATACGTGTTAAATCTAAAAAATTGTCGATGAATGCCGAAAGGCGGGAAGATTCTTTCTGGATAATCCTTAAATATTCCTTATGTTCGTTTTCTTTGATTGTATCTTCTAATAGTATTTCGCTAAAACCGATGATTGATACGATAGGAGATCGCAACTCATGCGCAACAGTGGACACTAGCTCGGATTTAAGTTTATCAATTTCATGCTCTTTGGTGATATCCCGTACATAAATACTGGTAGCGATAAAGGTTTTTCCGGATGTGAATATGTTTGTGGCGTTAGCCTCCAAAGTTCTGTTTATCCCATTTTTTCCTGAATCCAAAAGGATTCTTTGCTGTTTAATTTCGCTGCTTTTTTCCCAGATCAGATTATTTATCATATCCTGATACATATTCAGGCCCGTAATTTCACTTAATTTTTTATTGATAAGATTCCGTTTATCCAGATTATGCCATTGGGCAAACAGGTTGTTACAAATGATAATTCTGTTCTCGGGGTCTATAATTAAGATACCTCCCACCATCTGCTCGATTATATGTTCGAGCTTTTTTCTTTCGGAAATAATTTTATCGATATTGATTTTGTTAAGGGCTTTGAATTGAGTCAATGACTTGTTCAAAATTTCGAGCATACATTTTATTTCGCTTCTCTTCTTCCCTGAAGAAAGTATTTTAAAATCCTCCTGAGGTGCATCGCAAGCGATTTTTATCAGATGCTGAAGCGGCTTAAATAATCGGACATTCGCATAAAAGTTAACAAGGAACAGCAAAATTAGTGCAATAAAAGCTCCAATCAAGAAAGAAGTACGCAAAGTTTGGAAGGCCGTTAGAATCGTAGCCGCCGGATGAACCAAAGCTATCTTTTTACCCGGGATGGGCAAAGGTTGTATAAGTACAAAAAAATCATGTCCGCCGAATGCAACGCGCTCGACAACGGCCGTTACTGTATCATTTGTGTTGGTACGGTATGAATTCAGGTAAAATTCTTCGACTTGTTTTTCCATTTCATGGGCACCGTAAAGAGTATAAACGAACCGTTTTTCGTTGCATAAAAAATACACGCTGCTATTTTGGGGATAGTTTTGAGCCAATTGTTTATATAATTGAGAAAGTTTACCTGCAAATAATACTGGGTTTTTTAGGGA
>DRQG01000084.1 GCA_011369465.1 Caldithrix abyssi | reverse complement strand
GAGCACACAAAAAGACTGGGCCTGCATCAGGGAATAAGCATTTTCGCTTTGAGCTTGTCATAGGCTTACTCAATCTTTTGTCAGTTGGTTTAAAAGTTATCCACATTTTAACACTTGTCAACAAAGAAAAAAGTAGCAAAAAAGAAAGCTACGACTACAATTAATTTTTTAGATTCCCTTTGAGGGGAATCTAATGGAGCCTGTCGAAGGGTGAGCCTATCGAAGGGTGAGCCTGTCGAAGGGTGAGCCTATCGAAAGAAATCATTGGCTTTGTTAAACTCAGCCTTCGTTCCCTGAGCTTGTCGAAGGGAACGCGTACCTGCATCGATCCCGACAATCGGGACAAGCTAAGCTCAGGATGACAATAACAGCGTCACGGTAAGCCCTTCGACAGGCTCAGGGCTCGACAGGCTCAGGGCTCACCCATAGAACCATGACGCCATTACATCATATAAATACCGCATAACTCTTCACTTCATATCGCATTAACCGGCCATGTCTTCCAGCTCCCGGCTAAAACGGCGGCTGATGCTGCTCCAGTCGTATTTTTCTACGGCTAATCGACGCAGGGCCTGCCGGTAGGCCGGGTCCAAATTCAAGGCCCCCTGAATATTTGTTACCAGATCGGAGACGGTATGCTGCGGTTCGGGACGCAGCTTCATCAAATTTTGTACTGCTTCGGACACATAGCTTTCGGTAGAATCGATACTGGCCGCCATTCCGGCAAAGTAGGTACCGATCGGAAAGCAACCCGAGGCCATAGCTTCCAGGAACACCAGCGGCCCCGCTTCAGCTACAACAGAAGGAAAGATGGCCACATCGCTGGCGGGGAATAAATAACGCAGTTCGTTGTGCGTCAGGTAGCCGGTAAAAACAACCGTATCTTCTTTTAAATGTTCTGCGGCGTCAGCAAAATAGGCCTCCAGCTTCCCCTGTTCTTTAAGGTTTTGCAAATAATATTCGCTTTCTTTCAATACCTCCTCGCCGGCAACGCCTTCCAAAGCCCGGCCTTGGCGGATAATTTCCCAGGCCAGTTCCTTATCCCCGTTACGCAGCGCCCACAAAAAAGCCTCCAGCGGCTCGCGAAGGGGGCCGTGCCCCACAACAACCAGACGCGTTTGCGGATACCGCTTAAGCACCGGCGGCAAAGCCGTAATAATCGAATGCACTCCTTTGCCCGATATGATCCGTCCCACATAAAGGATAATTTTCTCTTTCTGCCAGTCAACGGACAGAAGTTTCTCTTCGGCGTCTTCGTCGGTTCGTTTTCCATTGTAATCGGATGCGGCGGCTATAATTTTTTGCAGAGTTTCAGCCGGTAAATCCGTATGAAGCTGTCTGAAAAAATCGCTGCTTTGCTGTCTGCTTCTGCCTCTGGGCGTACCTTCAATTTGACGGCAGAGGCGCTCTATATTTTGCCGTCGTTCGGAAGGTTCGATCGGTTTAAACAAAGCCGTATCCACGCCCAGGTTTAAATGAACCATCTTTTTTTCAATATCCGGGATGGATGGAAAGAGTTGTGCAACTCTCTGCCGGATTTCTTTGCCGATAACAAAAATACGTTTTGCCTCTGCAAAGGCATCTTCGGCCAGCGCAAACAGACGGGCGTCTTTCTTTACGGCATATTCGATCGCGCTGCCGTGAGGCATAATGGAATAAGAAAGGCCCAGATCCGAATATATACGACGCGCCACAACCGACATTAACACAGCATGATTCGCGTGTAAAACTCGGATGTCGTTTTCATCAATAATCTTTTTTAAGCAGGAAAGATTGCGCTGGATATAGACTTCTATTTCTTCATCGCTAAGTTCGGTCATTGGACGGACGTCGCTGTATTCTTCGTATTTGTCCCAAACGTACACGGGCAGCGTTTCGCCAATCCACGGTTTGTGCAGGATGCAGCGCCCCTTGTAAGGCGACTCCCGTTGAAATAGAACTGATTTTTGCAATGTTGCGTCATAGGCATAGGCCTCGCTTATAAAATCGTACACTTCCGGATGATTTTCCTGGCAAAACAGGTGCACCGTTTCGCCCTGACGGCAAAGCGAGGTAATAACGGCACGCGTCCACAAATTACTACCCGAACCTTCGAGCAGGTATCCGTGTAAAATACAGATCATCGAAGTCCCTTTCACTGATTGGGTGTATTAGGTTCATTTCGTTTTTCGACTTGAGTCCGATCTTCGTTAGCAAAAAAATATAACAAATATTGCCATTTCTAAAAAGCGAAGAAAAAACAAAAATTTACCCTCTTCATAATTTTAACACCATCAGGTTATGCCGTTTATCCTTCGTCCACTTTGCATCTTATACCTGCATTTGCTAAGTTTATTGTTTTATCAGAAGGAAGAAGAATGCTCATATTCTGGAACAGTCTGATTCTACTCGGAAGCATCGTAGCACTGTGGCTTGGCGCTGTTTGGTTAGTGGAGGCCTCCGCGCGTATTGCCGGACGGCTGGGTATCTCGGAACTGGTGATCGGTTTGACGGTAGTGGCCTTCGGAACATCGGCGCCGGAATTTGCCGTTACGATTTCCGCCGCCTTAAAAGGACAGACCAGTATTTCCGTAGGTAATGTCGTCGGTTCAAACATTTTCAATCTGGGATTTATCCTCGGCGGTGTGGCTCTGATTAAAGCGGTTACCACAACCCGCAAACTGGTCAGGCGTGACGGGGCGTTATTGCTGGCCTCTTCGGGAATACTGCTGGTTTTTTTATATAATCTGCAAATCAACCGCTGGGAAGGCATCATCTTATTTGCCATGCTCGTCGCTTACATCATTCTTCTGTTTGTAAAAAAGGAAGCGCCGGAGGAGGAAATTGAGATCGGCGAATTCCATTGGTTCGAAATACCGCGTTTGCTCATCGGTCTGGCTGCAATCGTGGCTGGCGGGCATTTTTTAGTGGAATCGGCAACGCTCATCGCCCGACATTTCGGGGTATCGGAATGGGTGATCGGCGTAACCGTTGTGGCCGCCGGTACCTCAGCGCCGGAGTTTGCCACATCTCTGGTGGCTGTGGTACGCGGAAAACACGGCATATCGGCCGGTAACCTGATTGGCAGTAATATCTTTAACCTGTTGGGTGTACTGGGACTGGCGGCTATGATCCGCCCGATGCAGATTGATTCGGGAGCTTATATGGATGTTGTTCTGCTCACGGGCGTTGCCGCCGTTGCGGTTTTGTTTATGCGTACCGGCTGGAAAATTTCCCGCTTCGAGGCAGGTTTGTTGATTACGCTTAATCTGATCCTCTGGATAACCATTTTTATGCACAAGTAAGGCTATTTTATATGCCGTCATACAGGGCGTTTAACAGCTCTGCCGCTTTTTGACTGTTTTCTTCATCCACATATAAATCCACGCCGCTGGCAACGGAAACCGACGAAGTTCCGAAAATTCCCGTATCGGGCGATTTTAACACGCTGGGGATTTGACGCGCCTCCAGCACTTTTTGCGCCTGCTCGGCAAAAGCCCGGTTGGGAAAATTCTTTATTAAAACAAGTTCGGACATAGTGACTTCCTTTTACTTACTGGTTTGGATATAACTACCGGGCCGGCGCTATATAAAAATAAACCGACACAAAATGGCAGGCGCTTCCCACCAGAACAAAAATATGAAAAACAGCATGGTTGTAATGCAGCTTTTTTATCCCGTAAATAACTGCTCCCAGGGTATATGCCCCCCCTCCGGCAAACAACCAGCCCAGCCCCTCGGCAGAGAAATTATTGATTAAAGGTTTTATGGCAAAAACGATAAGCCAGCCCATAAAAACATACATCAGAGTGGAAATGATTCCGAACCGCCCGGTGAAAAACAGTTTTATTACAATTCCCGTTAATGCCATTCCCCAGCTTATGCCAAAAATAAGCCAACCGAGGTTACCTTTCAATACCAACAGGGTAAACGGTGTATAAGTTCCGGCAATGAGAACATAAATGGAAGCGTGATCAAAAATACGCAGTCGCTTTCGCTTTTCGGGATGTCGGGCTTTGTGGTAAAAAAAAGAAGCTGCATATAATACAATCAAACTTATACCGAAGACAGCGAAAGAAACGGTCTGCAACACATCGCCTTGCCGGATAGCCCGAAAGACCAACAAAGGCAAGGCCAAAATACTCAACAGCAGTCCGGATCCATGGGATAATATGTTGATCTTTTCTTCCCGGTCAGAATATAGTTTTATATTATCTGTTGGCGTCATAGCGATAGAAAATAAATATTCTGAGAATATAAGGCAAAATGATAAACAATATATTACTCAAATCGATGTATAATTAGCATCCGAATGTTTTTATTCGTATCTTTGCATTCCTTTCGAATAGCGGTAATTTATTATTTTTAGTCAGCTTTTCGATTTAAAACCAGGAAAACGACCTATGCAGGAAATGAAACAGGCCGCCCGAACGGCGCTTACCACATGTTTGGGATTAAAAGGCGATGAATCGCTGCTCATCGTTACCGATGACAATAAACTGGCCATCGGCAAAGCGTTATACGAAGAAGGCCAAAATCTGGCGCGCGAAGCTCTGATGCTGGTTATGCCCCCTGCCGAGGTGAACGGTCAGGAACCCCCGCCTGCCGTGGCGGAGATGATGGCCGTGCACGATGTGGTTGTCTGTCCAACTACAAAATCGGTCACACACACTGACGCCCGGCGCAAGGCTTGCAAACAGGGCGCCCGGGTAGCCACCATGCCGGGTATAACGGAAGACATAATGATCCGCACCCTAAAGGCCGATTACAACGAAATTGCCCGGCGTACATTAAAGTTATCGGAAATACTGGACGCCGGCAGGATTGCGCGTGTTACTACTTCTTTGGGAACCGATATCGTTTTGCCGATAGAGGGTATAAAAGCCATTTCTTCCACAGGATTGATTCTGGAAAAAGGACAGGGTGGTAACCTGCCCAGCGGCGAATCTTTTTTAATGCCCGAAGAAGGTAAAAGCAACGGTGTATTTTATATCGATGCTTCCGTAGCTACTATCGGAAAGATTGAAACACAGCCCATAAAAGTTGTTGTGGAAAACGGTTATGCCGTTTCCATAGAAGGGGGTCTGGAAGCGGAGAAGCTGAGGGCGGCTTTGGAACCCTTTGGCCAGGCCGGCCGTACAATTGCGGAGCTGGGGATAGGCACAAACCATGAGGCTTCCATTACCGGCCTTATATTGGAAGACGAAAAAGTGATGGGCACGATACACATTGCTTTTGGCAACAATATCAGTATGGGCGGTACCTGTAATGTGGGGGTACATATCGATGGAGTAATCACGCGTCCAACCGTATATGTGGATGAGCGATGCATAATGGATGAGGGAAAACTTCTGGTATAATCCGGCTCTCTATTCATGTTTCAATACCTGCGATTAACGTATTTTAGATGTGATCATGATCTTTACTCAGCAAAAATCAGGATAACAACAAAACTTGCATAGATGACTCATTTTTTCTGTTTCGTTACAGGCAAGACCGTCGTATTGTTATTGCCGTATCGTTAACCGGAAGTCGAAACAGTCTGCTGTCAGTCCGTAAACTAATAAGTTAATGTTTTTTAATTTTCATTGAATCAATATTCCAAAATATACAGGAGTTGTTATGTTACCCGTTAAGGGTTATCTCGAATTATACGATAAGGGTTTTGGCTTTTTACGCTGTATAGAAAACAATTTCCGGCCGACGCACAGCGATACCTATGTGCCGGCGAATTTGATCCGTCAATACAACCTGAGGGAAGGCCATTTTGTAGCAGGCTTAGCCGAAGCCACTTATGAAGGGCAAAACAAAAAGCCGCAGTTAAAAAAAATTGAACGGGTGAACGATTTATCCGCAGAGGCCCTTGTCAAAACCAAAGAATTGAAATTGCGCACCAGTATCAGCCCTGATGAACGATTGCGTATGTCGTTGGGCGAAGATGATTTAACCGGCAATGTTCTGGATTTGATCGTCCCTGTGGGCAAAGGTACCCGCGGATTGATTATCTCGCCGCCGAAAGCCGGCAAAACCACCATCTTGCAGCACATTGCCAAAGCGGTGGAAGTGAATCATCCCGAGGTGGAGGTGCTGGTTCTGCTGGTGGATGAACGTCCCGAAGAGGTAACCGATTTTAAGCGCAGTTTCGAACGGGTACAGGTTCTTTCTTCCAGCGCCGATGAAGACGCGCGCAGCCATCTGCGCATCACCCGGCTCACGCTCAATGCGGCCATGCGCCGGGCGGAATCGGGCGGCGACGTTCTGGTGCTGATCGATTCGCTTACCCGTATGGGGCGGGCATTTAATAAAGAGACCGACAGCTTCAGCCGCACGCTTTCCGGAGGACTGGGCGCTAACGCATTAGACTGGCCGCGACGTTTTTTTGGCGCCGCACGCAACATTGAGGACGGCGGTTCATTAACCATCATCGCTTCTATTCTGGTGGATACGGGCAGCCGAATGGACGAAGTCATCTTTCAGGAATTCAAAGGTACGGGCAATCTGGATCTGGTACTGTCCAAAGCTTGCGCGGAACGACGTCTCTTCCCGGCCATAAATGTGAACGAGTCCGGAACCCGTAAAGAAGAGTTGTTGCTGAGCCCCGATGAACTGAAACAGATCAACAAACTACGCCGTCTGCTTTCCGAAATGCGCGAAACGGAAGCCCTGGCCTATCTTTTGGAAGCGATAAAGGACAAAAAGATAGCATTGCTTCAGCAGTAAACGGGCTGCCGGTATAGCCGCTCCCCCGGAAAGTGTTGTTACCATCCGATCAGGAATTTCCAATGCCGCGTTCCAAATCCGTTCTGCAAACGTGCGAAGTACATTCCCCGGCTTAACTGCGGCAATGTAATACGCAATTGCTGTTCGCCTTTGCGCAGTGGTATGGATGGGCGGACATATATCCGTTGCCCTAACACATTGAATATCGCCAGGCTGGCATTCGACGGTGCAGGGCTTTCCACCGTTGCTTTGAGTACGCCATCGGAAATAACGGAAACCGCTCTTACTTTAAAAGCGGCCGGCTGTGCGATTTCCGCCTCTTCCAGTCCCACGGTTTTCGGAGTGAGAACCAGAAGCTGGACCGTATGTGCAGGTATGATAAAATCGCGGCCGCTCCACTCGCTCGGGGTACGACCGTCGTTCGTGTTGGTTACTTCATAAATATCCACTTTATCAAAGTTTTGCAAATTAACCGCTTTGCTTTCCACAATGAGCGTATATTGCTGAGGTACGCTTTCGAGATTGCTCAGTAACACTGCGTAATTTTTTTCGTTTTTGGCGCCCAGTATCCACAGCTGCCGCCCTTCGGAATTTTGTGACATAACGGGGCTCTGCAGAAGCTGCGGAAAATCCCTATAAACCTTCGACCACAGCCCGAAGGCGTATGCGGACGGTTTAGGGGTACCGTCAGGATCGCCGTAAAATAAAGAGGGACCGCTGATGCGCGATTTGGGATCCGTCGGGTCTTCATCG
This sequence comes from Caldithrix abyssi, assembly GCA_011369465.1. Lineage (GTDB taxonomy): Bacteria > Calditrichota > Calditrichia > Calditrichales > Calditrichaceae > DRQG01. The sequence continues at coordinate 33,449 of DRQG01000084.1, read as the reverse complement.
GGTCCGGAAGTGCCCTGAGGCGAACCGCGATAGTAACAGGCTAGCTCCACATCGGTATATTGCAGGGCAATCCACTGGCCGGTTAAAATAGCCGCACCTTTTTGTTTATTGTAGATGGAATCTTTGGTTACTTTGTCATAAGCAACCATTTCACCGTTAATATTTTCTACAACACTGGTTCCATAAGCATCTACATATTGTTTTACGCCGTCAAAATAACCGCTTCCGGCCCAGGGCAGTGAACTGAAATCCCCTTCACCGTTCAGCAAATCGCGGAACTGCTCTGCCGCCAGTATATACTGAGAGGGATCGTTGTTCCAGTAGTGCCAGCCAATCCAGTCCGGTTTGAGGTTTCTGTTGTAAAGTTCCGTCAAGAACTCCACGGGCACAGAGTTCAGCTCGCCGTTAAGGATATCTAACGTGGCTTTTGGTACAAAACCCGGCCCGCCCACCAGCAGATCAGGAAAGTGTTTCTTAATGGAATCGAAAGCCGTAGCCCAAAAGATATAAAATGCTTTATCGGATCGCGACCAAAAATGGGGCCCGGGAAATTCCGTCCAGATATTCAGATATTTAAGCACATTGTTCTGACCGTCAAAATTGTTATAATGCCCCACCACTTTTAGAGCGGCTTTTATCCAGTTTGCCTCTTCCAGAGAATCCTGCGGGCCTTTGTAATCGTGGGTACGACGGCAGCTTTCGTATTCGCCGCCGAGTCGGAAAAAGGGGATAAACCCGCCGTCCAGATAGCTTCGGAATTGCTCGTCGCTGCCGTCAAAATGCAGATTGGCCGGGTCTTCGGGATCGCAGCGCCAGGAAGGATAGGTCATTGTATCGCATTGAAACATACGTTCCATATCCAAACGGTCGTCGTAATAATCATTATTGCGCACAAACATAACCCCGATTTCCTGATACTGCCGGCTTACATCGGGCACATTTTCACCATTTTCAGGGCAATTAGGGTCCGGGCCGGAAATAACGCCTAACAGCGGGGCAACCGAATTATCCGCCTCATCGGGAGATAGTAATTCGATGGAATGTTTCTGAGCGCCTGCCATAGCGCTCCATATCAGGATAATCAAGACAAGGGTTGTTAGAAGTTTCATACGCTATATCCTTCCATTCTGGTTTAAATGTTTTTTATAATCCTCATCTACTATCGTAAAAAACCTGTTTTTTTTTACCATAAAAATGAGCATATTTTTCATTTTCGGTATATTTTAGTTAAATTTTGCCCCTTTAAAAGGTTAGCATTATGATTGCCACGGATTTTATTTTTTTATCTGCCATCGGATTGGTTTTTCTGGCCTATTTTGTGAAAGGATTTTCCGGCTTTGGCCCGGCCTTGATATTAGTGCCTACGTTATCCCTGCTATACGACCCGCAAACCGCCATATCGGTTGCCGCTCTGTTTGATTGCATAGCCGGTCCGCTTTTATTGTATTCCGTACGTAATAAAATCGACTGGCGCTATGTGATTATTGTGTTTGCCGGGTTGTCCGTTGGCGCGTTTGCAGGCGTTCGCTTATTGACCTGGCTATCCACCGGAGGGTTAAAACAACTGATCGGTATGGCTATTTTGTTGTTTGTGGTTCTGCTCTTTTTTCAGAATAGCGAATCAAATAAAGCGCCATACACGAGCAGGTGGATAACCATGGCCAAATATCCTCTTTCCGTTCTTGCAGGGCTGAGCGGCGGATTATTGGGGATCAGCGGCCCTCCTCTGGTAATTTTTATGAAATTTACCTACGACAAAGAGTATTTCCGCAATCAGCTTATCGCTATTTTTACTTTGGGTGCGTTCTGGCGTTTTTTCCTGTACAGAACTTACCATATCCATACCGCCATTCCTTTGACAGAATTAATCTTTCTCATTCTTATTTTACTTGCGGCTTTATGGCTGGGTAATTATTTTCAGTCAAGGGCCGACGAAAAAAAATTCAATCGTACTATTGCGCTCATTCTGCTTCTTCCGGCCTTTAATTTATTGTTGTCGAATTAATCATAACATAAAGGATGATATATGCAAACCGGCACCGTCAAAATGTGGGATGCCCAAAAGGGATTCGGGTTCATCGTTTGCGACGATGATGAGGATGAAATCTTTGTAAATATAAACGACCTGCATCCTTCTGTCGTACAAAAGAGACTGGCGGAAGGCCAGCGTGTCAAATTCGATGTGCGCAGTGATATGAAGGGTGATAAAGCGGTAAATGTGCGGCTTTTGAGATAGAAAAACGGATACTGAAGAAGTGATTTCACACCGCCTGGCGATACTTTGTAGCTCTACATCTAAAACATATAATTTTTTAGAAGATTCGTCCAAAGCTCGTAACCGGCCCGGTTAAGATGCAAGCCGTCGCCGGTAAGGGCCGGATCCATCCAGGGCGCTTTTTTTATAAAATGCGGATACAGGTCAACATAGATTAGTCCATCATCGGCTGCCAATTTGTTCAAACTATCATTCAACTGTTTAATTTGCTGCGGCGGGCATTGGCTGATCTGCGGGCCGGTTGGCAAAAGTGATTGAATATAAATAACAGCCCGGCATTCTTCTGTCAGAACCCGGATAAGCCGCGTATATAAACCGAGTATATAATCGTTACTTTTACCATCCCCTATATCGTTTATCCCGATCATAATGAATAGTCGCGAAGGCTGTAGAAGCAAAACGGAAGTATCGATTCGTTTCAGCAATCCGTCGATATGATCGCCGCTGATTCCTCTGTTGATTACCGGCAGGCCGGGGAAGTACCCGGAAAGATCAAACTGTTCCGTTAATGAATTGCCCAAAAACACATAACCACCCGGCTGTATCTGCGCGGCTTCTTCATTAAACAAACGATTACGCAAGTGCCAATGAGGGCTTAGTATTGTCATGAAGCACATCCGTCCAAAATAGATAGAAAAGTCTATGTAAAAATATCAGTGTTTACGAGTTTCCCCCTATTAAGGCTTGTACGCCGTGGCGTGGGGACTAAGGTGGTGTTTTGCGCAGAACATAAATACAATCTATTAGACGATTTTACTACCCCCTAACCCTCCCGCCGCTGCGGGACAGGCTCTTTTTTAAGGGGGAATTTGAGCATACATCGCAATTTAAGTCCTAGCTGATAATATTTAGGACAGCTATGGTCATAAAACATATTACAAAATTTCAGAATATAATCAAAACATGCACTATGCTCAAATGACTGACTCAGCCCGGAAAGAAAAAAATCGTATTATTTTGCCCTTGTATGGAAACCTGTCCGTTTATATTTTGTATATCAAAACAAAAACAGATCATTCCAATGAAAAATTCATTGAACAACATCATCTTTATCATCGCTTTATTTATCCTTTCTTCCTGCAATGCGGACAAATATTTCGGTTATTCCAACGAAGCCGAGGAACTGATTGAATCTGTAAAAATAAAAGGACAGGTGGTCAATTTATATGATGATGAGCCGGCCCCCATCGTACACGTAAGCGCGGGGCCGTACGAAACGCTTACCGATTACACAGGCGCTTTTTTTATAAATTATATATTAACTCCCGATGACGAACGTAACCGCCCGGTGCAGTTCCTTTTTACACACGAAAAATATTATGATGAAGAGCGCCGGTTGGTTATCGATCCTCTGGGGATGGAAATCAATGTAGCGATGCGTTATGCCGCCCCGATCATTAAAGAAGCCGCCTTGTTCCCCAATAACAACGCTTCGGAGCTGGAAGGCCGTCATTACATCTGCCAGGCCATTATTATGGACTATCAGGGCATCCATACGGTTGGCAGGGTGGAAGTTCGTTATAATATTGAGGACAGCGCCGGAAATATACGCAGCGCAGCCACGCTCCTGACCAGGGTGGCAACGGTCTCAGATAGGGAAGGTCATTTTCAGGCGGAAATCAGCATCGGTTCAACCGAGGACATTCAGAACGGATATCAGATTTACGCTCAGGACGATGAAGGTTTTGATGATTTGTACAAAACGAGTAAAAACCCCCTACAACCCGATGATCCCATATTTTAATAAGTGCAAAAAGAGTAAGCCATTGCAGCTTAAACGCTTTGTACCGCTATTGCTTTTAACGGTGCAAACGATATTTGGCGCAGGGCGTACGTTGCAGGGAGTGGTTGCCGATGGAAATACAAAAGAACCTCTGGTTGGTGCGGAGGTGTATCTGCAACATCGCATGACCGGTACCATCACCGACCGGGACGGTTATTTTCATCTGGTTTTGCCCGCTAATGATCTTACAAAACAGGATACGCTGATCGTCAGTTACATCGGGTATCAAACCTATAAAATTCCAGCTTTGGAATTTAAAAACAAGAAGACCGTTTATTTACAACCCAAAAGCCTTCAGTTAGGCGAGGCCATACAGGTTTATGCCGAACGCCTGGATTTAGCCCGGCAGGAAATTCCCCATTCCAAAGAAGAGATCAATGTGGACGAATTAACCCGTTACGGTACAAGCGAAATCAGTGATTTGTTCAAACGTATGGCATCCGTACGGGTAGAAGGAAATGATCTGGACGGAAGGCGCGTGCAGATACGCGGCAGTAACGCCAGCGAAGTGAATGTTTACCTGGATGGCGTTCTCATCAACGGTTTAAGCCCGGATTATACGGCCGATCTGACCATCATTCCCACGGAAAACATCTACAAGTTGGAGGTACTCAAAGGGTCCAATTTACCTCTGTTGGGCAGCGGTGCCTTTGGAGGCGTTCTTAATATTTTAAGCCGACAGGATATGGAAAGCCGCGTTATGTTAAAGTACAAAGCGGGTAGTTTCGACAGCCGCTATTACATCGGCTCTTTCAATGTACCCATTAAAAATACGGTTTTTGTGAGCTATTTTGGCCAGTATAACCAGATGCGTCCGGAGATTGAGTTCTTCAGCGAAGAACGTTTCCAGGAAAAAACCAGAGCGGAATTTGTGGAATCGAAAAAGATGAACCATAACTTTAATCTGGATTATCTGTTTAACGGCGGTCAGATCAGAGCCAAAATATTTAATTACCGCTTCGACTACACAAAACCGTATTGGCAGAATAAACGCAATAATATGTTATATGCATTAACGGTTAATACGGAATCCGACTGGAACGGGGTGCTGAGCATCATGAACGGGAATGATGAGATAAAGCGCTATATTATCGAAAGCAATAAATACATTTCGGAATTTGAGTCGCAAAGTATGACTCTGAAATTGTCCAAGAAGATCGACTTTCGTACCAGCAGTTTGCAAATTACGGCCGATTATTTTCACGATGAACTAACCCGTTTCGCCCGGCAGGAAATCGGAGGGGACACTTATACGTATAATCAGGCGGATCTGTACAACAACCGCGCCGGATTGAGCGGAATTTTTTCGTTTGATGATCGGGCGGATACGCTGCGTAACCTGCGCTGGAAAACATTTATCAGTATGCGCGGTGACCTCAGCGCTAACGGTTACAGGGATTTAACCTATACGCTGGGCGCGGAAATAGTCTGGCAAAAAAATAACTGGGAATTAAAACCATACCTGAATTATGGAACCAATGTCAAATACCCCACTCTGCTGGAATCGGCTTACGCCGGTAACTTACGGCACGCCCTGGGCCGGCCGGATACCAGCTTAAGCGAACTGCAACCGGAATACAATACCTCTTCCGAACTTGGGGCGCGTTTTACCCTGGCCTTTAACCATCCGCTGGTTAACCGTTTGCAGGCTTCCCTGGCGCTTTTTCGTAATTTAACCTATAATAAAATTTTGAAACGGCCGGAGGGTGATCAGATTTATCAGACACAAATCGGACAGAACACTAACTTTGGTTTGGAGGCCGCGGCCCGGTTTACCGGCTTGTTAAAATATTTTGATTTTTCGGCATCTTTAACAAAACTCGATATCAGCAATCCCCTGTTTTATGAATATAAACCGGAATTGAATTACAATTTTCAATTGGATTACGTATCCCGCTTTGGGTTGTATGTAACAGCTGTCTATTTTTACGAAGGAAAAAGTTATGCCTGGTATTTCGATCTGACGCGTAAATCTTCCGGCAACGATGAGGAAGGAGCGCCCCCTCAGCCACTTACCCGTGTGATTTCCCCTTTCGCTGATGTCGATGTTTCGTTGGGGTACCGGTTCAAAATTGCCGCGCTTCATCTGAACCTGCAAATAGCCGGATACAATATATTGGATAATGCCGGGTTTAAATACTATTATCTTAAAAAGCAATATTTTCAGGCTTCCCTGTCCGTTCAATATTAAAAAGGCCGTTGCTTTCTAAACAACGGCCGTCATACTCTAAGCCTGTTGGGTTAACCACAGAGAACACGGTGAACACAGAGGCTTTTTATTCTTAATTCTTAATTTTCCATTCTTAATTCTACTTCACCAGCAGCATACGTTTAACGGCCGTAAACCCTCCGGCGGTTTTGAGACGATAAAAATAGATACCGCTGGGTAATTGCGCTCCGTCGAACGTTACCGTATAGGCGCCGGCCTGTTTTCTTTCGTTCACCAGCGTCATTACTTTTTGCCCCAGAACATTGTAAACCGTTAATTCCACATCGCTGGCAGCCGAGAGCCGGTAGCTGATGGTCGTAACCGGATTGAACGGATTGGGATAGTTCTGCATCAGTTCGAAGCGCAGCGGAGCGTTCTCGGAATGATCCCCGATGGCCGTGGCATCCAGCTTTTGTCCGTACAAACCGGTACCTGTACCGACAAGCATGTCATCCCAATAAATCATGTTTATTTGCGTGCCAACCGGATAGGAAAAGGCTAAAATCCATTTGGATCCGGAGGATTCCAGATAATACAAATCGGATTCCACGGCAATGTAGGGCACTTCATTACCGGCGGAATCAAAGCCAACGGTTACCGCCCGGGCCAACCCGTTAGGGGGTAATCCGTTCGTGGTCAGCATTTGCCAGTAGCTGCTGTCCGCCTGTTTTACATACACTCTTGGTTCCTGGCCTGAATTGGCGCCGCAGGCAAAAATATCGCCGGCGGAGTTAGCGGCTAATCCGTAAGCCCCAAAATTCGTGATATGGCCGCCGGAAGAGCCGAGCATATCGTTATCATAAATAATACCCGAATAAGGGCTGGCGTAAAGCGTTTTAACGCCGTAGGACGAAGTGGTTCCGTCGTTAACATATTCACAGGCAACATAAACGACCATGGAATCGGATGTAACGGGATTGATCAGTATATCCTGCACTTCCGTATTATACACATCCGTATCGACGGCCTCCCAGTATTCGCCTCCGTTCGCAGAAAAGAAGATACCTCCTTTGACGCCGCTTTCCGGAGAATTAACGCCCATAACCACGATGGAATCGTTTAAGGGATTCACTTCCACTGCGGAAACATAGCTCCAAAAACTAAAACCGTAAACAGGGTCTTCCGTAGAAAATACGCGATCCCAGTTTGCCCCGCCGTCAGTGGTTTTATATAAACGTACATTCCCTGCATAAGCGGTATCGGGATGCGCGCCGACCATACCCACGGAATAATAGGGTGAGCCGTCACCCATAGGGAAAAAGTTATACCAAGTTTCCGATGGACCGCCGTAATCGGTTACACGGCGTATGCCCGACTTAGAGGCCAGCCAGGCGTCGGTTTTAGCCTCGTTCATGGCAAAATCGTTTACCTGCACGGCTTCTACACCGGCGTCGATTTCAAAAATGGTTTGTCCGTAATCGATGGAAGCCCCAATGCCCTGGTCCGTGGTCAGAAATATAACCGCCGGATTATTCGGATCTACAAATACCGCGCCGTCGTTGGGGTGGGTTTCAAATCCGGAAAAGGCAATGGTCTGCCAGGTGCCCGCTTCGCCGCGGTTATTGCTCATACCCGTTCCAAAATACACAAAATAACTGCTATCCGTTGGGGCAAACGAAATATTAGCGCCTTTGGTGCCGCTCACACCGGTAAACAAGGTATCCCAAACGGCGCCGTCGTTATCCGAATATCCGATAAACTTACCGTGATTGGGCTCCACGCCGCCTGCCGTTCCAACGAACAAACGGCCGTCCGGCCCGATGCCAAAAGTATCGAAATGGTACGCCGTACCCAAACCCGATACGTCCAACTTGCCGAAGGCAGTGGAAGCATCCAGCGAATCATACGGCAGGGACGATTTGAACAGAGTAGGCGGCATACCGTCCATAAATACATAAATCCGGCCGCTTTGTTCATCTACACGTATAAAAGTAACACCTATGTTGGGTCCGGGCAGCGAGGTTACATATACGGGGCTATCCGTATCTTCCGTAAATGAACCTGTCGCTGCTTCAATCAGCCCAAAATGGAATTGAAGTGATTTAGTCGTCGGATCGAAGGTTAAAAAGAACAGGCGCCCTTCGCGTACCCACAGCGAAAATACGTTCTCGGCGTCCAACAGGCGGAACGATGAGGCGGAGGTGGAGGCGCTTAAGATACGTCCCTGAAAGACGGTGAAAATATATCCGGAGTTGCCGTCGGCACAGAAATCGCGGATTTGACTGCCGTAGCCGTTATCGCTGTCCAGATCGGGAAGCGACTGAAAATTGCTAAAATCAGGCGGCCACACGGAATGGTCCACCTGAGCATAAAAAACCGAATTGGCGCTTTCGGTAGAAATGAAAACCCGTGTGGTCAGCGAATCCATGGCATACCCGTGTATCCAGTTTATTCTGCCGCCATATACGGCTTCCGCATCCGGCGCACTCAGTTGAGCAGACAGCGCTGCCGGTAAAATAAAAAGAACTGTAAAAAACACATGTAAAATACGCTTCATACTACATCCTCCCGGTTAATTGTATTATGGTTCGTACAAGATATTCAGATAAAAATTTTTGCTGTAGAGCAGTTATTGCATTGTCTCAATAAGATAGGACAGGAATGCAATAATGGATTGTTCAGGTTTTCGTCGCAGAATACATGTTATTTATTTTCAGTAGGGATGAATAAACCGAAGTGGTAATTTTTTTACCACCTAAAAAAGTTAGGGAGCCGTTTTTCCGTACGCAAAACGGTGCACTATCCGTTCCTGCGTTGATTTGTATAGAGATTAAAGGTATATTTCCTGTATAATATTTTTATTTAAATTACGCAGCCTGGGATCAACCTATGTTTAAGAAAATTCTTGTTGCCAACCGGGGTGAAATCGCTCTGCGGGTCATCCGTACCTGCCGCGATATGGGTATCGCTTCGGTAGCAGTGTATTCGGAAATCGACCGCGAAAGCCCTTTTGTGTATCACGCCGACGAAGCATACGCTCTGGGCGGCGTGACATCGCAGGAAAGCTATCTGCGGGGCGAAAAGATTATTGAAATTGCTAAAAAGAGCGGCGCAGAAGCTATTCACCCCGGCTACGGCTTTCTCTCGGAAAATGCGGAATTTGCCGAGGCTGTTCAGAAAGCCGGTTTAATTTTTATCGGGCCTCCTGCGGAAGCGATCCGCCTGATGGGTAATAAAACAGCCGCCCGCAAACGAATGATTGCCCACGGCGTACCTACCGTGCCGGGAACCGAAGACGCCATCAGTGATCCGGCGTCAGCACGAAAGATTGCCGCCGAGGTGGGTTATCCCATCCTGATCAAAGCGGCAGCCGGGGGCGGGGGCAAAGGCATGCGGCTGGTAGAGGAAGAGGCGCAATTTGATGAAGCCATGGAAAGCGCGGCACGGGAGGCTCAGGCCGCTTTTGGCAACCCGGCCGTCTATATCGAAAAATTTGTGGAAGAACCGAGACATATCGAATTTCAGATACTGGCCGACAGCGAAGGGAAAACCATCCATTTGGGCGAGCGGGAATGTTCCATCCAGCGCCGGCATCAAAAGGTTATCGAGGAATCGCCCTCCTCTTTGCTGGACGACGAACTGCGCAAACGCATGGGCGAAGCGGCCGTTAAAGCGGCTCAGGCCTGCGGCTACCGTAACGCCGGCACCATCGAGTTTTTGGTGGATAAACACCGCCGGTTCTATTTTCTGGAAATGAATACCCGTTTGCAGGTGGAACATCCGGTTACCGAAATGGTTACCGGGCTTGATCTCGTTCAGGAACAGATTAAAATTGCCGCCGGCGAACCGATGTCGCTGGATACCAGCGTGGAATGTTTCTGGGGACATGCCGTTGAATGCCGCATTTATGCCGAAAATCCGGCCAATAATTTTGCTCCTTCTCCAGGAAAAATCCTCTTCCTTCGTCCGGCGGACGGGCCCGGTATCCGTGAAGACAGCGGCGTCTCTCAGGGCAGCGAGATATCCCTCTATTACGACCCGATGATTTCCAAGCTGGTGGCCTGGGGCAACAATCGCGACCACGCCATACGACGTATGTTGCGCGCTTTGCGGGAGTACGAATTGCAGGGGATCCACACCACTATTCCTTTTTTGATTCGCGTTTTGGAACATCCGGAATTCCGGAAAGGCCGTTTTACCACTAAATTTATTGAGGAATACGGCGAGCAACTCTTTAGCGATGACGATCCCTTGGCGGAAGTGGCTCATCTGGCTGCCGTGCTGGAAAACGTAAACGAAAAGAAACAATTAAACTTAGCCGCCGTCAACAACGGCAGCAACGGCATGCCTTCTGTCTGGAAAACCGTGCATCGTCAACAAGCCTTGAGGAAAAAATGAAAATATTTACCAGCAGTAATGCCCATTCGTTTGAATATGAATTGAAACAAAACGGCGAAGAACAGATTATTCTAAAAGACGGCCGGGCAGCTCAGTTTGACCTACAAGCGCTGGGCAACGGACGTTATGCCCTGTTAATCGGCAACCGTTCTTATTTAGTGCACATGGCCAAACAGAACGATATGTATCATGTGCATGTGGGCGGCGCCTACTTTGCCATCACTGTGGAAGATGAGCGAACGCGTAAATTGAAAGAAATGGTTCAGCAGTCCGCAAGCGGGCCGAAAGAGCAGGTGATTAAAACGCCCATTCCCGGCCTGGTGCTTAAAGTAGAGGTGGAAAAAGGACAGTCCGTGGCCAAAGGCGATCCCCTTTTGGTCTTGGAAGCCATGAAAATGGAAAACGTCATTAAAGCGCCCTGCGCCTGTACGGTAGCGGAAATAGCCGTTGAGCCGCAGCAAACGGTTCAACAGGATCAAAAATTACTAACCCTTGTGGCAGAGTGATTGCGTATGATAGCCGGTGTTTTACTTGCCGCGGGAAACTCCAGCCGCATGGGACAGCCCAAAGCCCTGCTGCCCTTTAACGGCGTCTCTTTTATAGATACCATCCTCAGTAATCTCAATAAAGCAGGCTGCCACCCGCTGATTTCCATACTGGGAGAAAAAGCCGATTTAATCTGTAAACAAACGGATGTGGATCATTTTATGTGCGTCAACAATCCCCATCCCGAGCAGGGGATGTTGTCATCCTTGCAGTTGGCCATCCGTCAGCTTCCTGCAGAGGTTACAGGGTTTATCCTCAGCCTGGTCGATCATCCCGCGGTTCAGGCGGACACATACCAGGCTTTATATAAAAAGGCGCTGGATAATCCCGAACGCATCATCATACCGGATTTTTTCGGGCAGCATGGCCATCCGGTCTATTTTGGGCGCGTTTTTTTTGAAGCCTTGTTAAACGCGCCTGCTCATCTCGGGGCACGGCACGTGGTGGAATCCAATCGAAACCGCGTAATATACCTTCCGGTTGACGATGAAGGGGTTATTTTGGATATCGATACGCCGGAAGATTACAACCGGCTGGTGCATTGATCGTGTAGCCAACGCAGAAGGGTAAGCCGCGAAGTTGGTCGTGTGGGCACGATAATCCCCAAAATGAGGCAATATATGAAATAGTCTTAAAAGAAACGGCAGAAAGCGAAAAGCAGACATGACCTGAATTAAATAAACCCTTATTGTATTTTTATTCTAAAAAAATTTGACAAGCACAACGGTTACCCTTATATTGCCCGGAAAATTAAACAGAGGAACTGAATATAGTTTAAATAATCAGTAAAAATATACATTCTTATCCAGAAAGGCGGAGGGAACAGGCCCGAAGATGCCTTAGCAACCTTTCTCGCAGAAATGAGAAAAAGGTGCTAATTCCTGCCCCGGCAAGGGGAAAGATAAGAAGCTGGTCGCTTTTTAACCTCTTCGGATTCTTACCCTGAAGAGGTTTTTTTTTACCCTGCCCAAAAGCCTGCCTGGAAGAATGAAAAAATCCAAATTACAGAAATTTAGCTGGAATAATGGAGTATCGGAGTTATGGAGTGATGCACTCTACAAACAGTACTCCGATACTCCATCAATCCATTAATCCAATCATTCCGAAGGAGGATATTCATGAACAGCACGTCATATAAATTTGAAACCCTGCAGCTTCACGCCGGTCAGGAACCGGACATTGCCACCCGCGCCCGAGCGGTTCCCATTTATCAAACCACATCCTATCTATTCGAGGATGCCGATCACGCTGCGCGGTTGTTTGAACTGAAGGAATTCGGGAACATTTATACCCGCATTATGAATCCGACCACGGATGTATTCGAAAAACGCGTCGCGGCTCTGGAAAACGGTGTGGCAGCTCTGGCTACAGCCTCCGGACAGGCGGCCCAGCTTTTGGCGGTAACCACATTGGCGCAAGCCGGCGAAAACATTATAGCCACCAGCAATTTGTACGGAGGCACCTATAATCAGTTTAAGGTGGCCTTCCCGCGGCTGGGCATCGACGTACGTTTTGCCAAACAAGAAACGATCGAGGCGTATGAAGCGCTGATTGATGAACAGACAAGGGCGATCTATATCGAGAGTATCAGCAACCCGCGGCTGAATGTTCCTGATTTTAGCGGATTAAGCAAATTAGCGCATGACCATGGCATTCCGCTTATAGTGGATAACACCTTTGGCGCGGCCGGATATCTGGTGCAGCCGCTCAAGCTGGGCGCCGATATCGTTACGGCATCGGCTACCAAATGGATTGGCGGACACGGTACTTCCATAGGCGGTGTTGTGGTGGATGGCGGGTCATTCAATTGGAATAACGGCAAATTTCCCGTTTTTACGGAACCAAGCCCCGGCTATCACGGATTGAAATTTTGGGATGTGTTCGGAGCGGAAAGCGATTTCGGGAATATTGCTTTTATCATTCGCGCGCGGGTGGAAGGTCTGCGCGATTTGGGCCCGGCGTTAAGTCCCTTTAACGCTTTCCTTTTGCTGCAGGGGCTGGAAACGCTCTCCCTGCGGGTAGATCGACATTGCCAAAATACTCTACAATTAGCGCGCTGGCTGGAAAAACATCCCCGGGTGGAATGGGTTTGGTATCCCGGCTTGGAATCGCATCCCTCACACCAACGGGCAAAGCAGTATTTGCGGGAAGGCTTATTTGGTTCCATGCTGGCCTTCGGTATCAGAGGCGGCAAGGAAGCCGGCACTCGTTTTGTGAACAGTGTTCAATTGGCCAGCCACCTGGCTAATGTGGGCGACGCCAAAACATTGGTTATCCATCCGGCGTCAACCACCCATCAACAGCTAAGCGATGAAGAACAAAAAGCTGCAGGCGTTACACCGGATCAAATCCGTGTTTCCGTTGGCATTGAGCATATAGACGATATTATTGCGGATTTTGACAAAGCGCTGGGAAGCAAATAAGAATGTACCGCAAAATTTATCTTGCGAAGAGTACATAGTACGTAGTAATTAGTACTTAGTATGAAGTAATAAGTGACAAGCAATTGGAAACTCGAAATTGGAAACTGGGAACTATAAAGTAATTACGAATCATTCAATTACGAATTACGAATTAAAAGCCAAAAGCCGATGGCTGATAGCCGAGAGTTAATCCAATATCTTAGTAACTTGGAACTAATAACTCAATAACTTAATAACCAATAATATAAAGTTGAACTTCGAACACCGATTAACGAATGTTGATTTTAGAACTGAAAACTTTCGTAGCGAAGCGAAGAACCCGCCGTGGCGGGGATAACTGATAACTAAAAACTAACAGCCAATAGCCAAAAGCCGACAGCCGATAGCCGATAGCTGACAGCTTTTAAATAACTGACAACTGAAAACTATTAACTAAAAACTAAAAATGAAAACACGCACTAAGATACTGCAAATTTGCGATGAAACTAATCCGCTGAATCTGGAGTGCGGACAAACGCTGTCTCCGGTAAACATTGCTTATGAAACCTACGGCCGGTTAAACAGCGACGGCAGCAATGCCATCCTTGTTTGTCATGCGCTAAGCGGCGACGCCCATGCGGCGGGTAAAGGTGTGTACGACCGGGAAATTATCCGCAGAATACCCTTCTATCGGGCTATGCGGCCGGGCCAGCCCGGTTGGTGGGACGGGATGATTGGGCCGGGCAAGGCCTTTGATACGGATCGTTATTTTGTGGTTTGTTCCAACGTGATCGGTAGTTGTTATGGTTCCACCGGTCCGGCTTCTATCAATCCGCGAACAGGCAAACCCTGGCAGGCCGATTTTCCGCAGATAACCGTGCGCGATATGGTGCGGGCTCAATATTTATTACTAAAAAAACTGGGAGTTCACCAACTGGTCACTGTGAGCGGAGGATCACTGGGCGGAATGCAAACGTTGGAATGGGCCTTGATGTATCCTGAGCTGGTGCAGTCGATTATCCCTGTTGCCACGTCGGCGCGGCACTCAGCCTGGGCGGTGGGCTTTAATCATCTGGCCCGGCATGCCGTACGCAACGATCCGGACTGGCGAAACGGGTTCTACCGAAAACAACCGGCGGCAGGCCTGGCTTTAGCCAGGCAAATCGGTATGATATCCTACCGCACCGACATCTCTTTTGGTCACCGTTTCGGGCGTCAGCGTCAAAAAAACGGACGCCACTATTTTGACGGCAACAATTTGTTTGAGGTGGAAAACTACCTCAATCATCAGGGACGTAAACTGGTAAGCCGTTTTGACGCCAACAGTTTTCTCATCCTTACCCGGGCGATTGATTTGCACGATGTAGGTAAAGACCGGGGCGGTTATGAACAAGCCCTGCAAAGCATTCGTACCAGGGCGCTTTGCATTGGAATAGACAGCGATATCTTATATCCGGCGCGGGAACAGCAGGAAATCGCCCGTTTTATTCCCAACAGCCGCTATGCGGAAATTAACTCGAATAACGGACATGATGCTTTTTTAATTGAGTTTGAACAAATGGAAAAAATTATAAAGCCTTTTTTAAAGCAGATCGGATAAAAAGGCACAAAGGGGCAGAGGGGCAAAGGCACAAAGTAACGCGTGACAAGTAATTGGAAACTGGAAATTTGGAATTGGGAACTCGGAACCGGATACTCGATGCTGGAAATTTTGAATAAATTACGAATTATTCAATTACCTGCCTGCCGCAGGCACGGCGAATTACGAATTAAAATCTGATAGCCGATAACCAACAAATAACCCAATAACTTAATAACTGATAATTGTTAACTGGCAACTGATAACTGATAACTGAGAACTGATGACTGAGAACTAAAAGCCAATAGCCAAAAGCTAATAGCCTATGGCCGACAGCTAAATCTAAACTTTAAATCACGGATAGGAAAAAACTTGATCATTATGAAATTCGGAGGCAGCTCGGTAAAAAATACCGCTGCCATACAAAGAGTTGGAAAAATTATTAAACAGAATGGCGAACGAAAACCATTGGTAGTGGTTTCGGCTTTGGGAGGGATAACCGACCAGTTGATTGAAGCGCTGGAATATGCAGAAAAACAGAATTCCGCAAAGGTAGAAGAAATTGTAAACCGAATTGAGAAAAGGCACTTAAATTTAATTGAAGCGCTGCTGAGTGAATCAGAAAATACGGTAAAATTGAAAGAAGCCATCCATACCGAGTTGGAAAAATTACGCATCCTTCTCGGCGCGACGGAAGCCATTCGTGCCCAAAGTAAACGGATATCCAATGCCGTACTTTCCACCGGAGAACTTCTATCGTCAAAAATATTAAACGCCTATCTGAATACGCTCGGAGTGACATCGGAATGCGCAGATGCCCGTAAGTTCATCGTTGTTTCCTATCATGGGGATGAAGTCGTTCCGCAGCAAAAAACCATAAAGAAACAGGCTAATGCATATCTGCAGAGATATTTCGACCAATATGACGTAACCGTAACCCAGGGATTTATTGCGGTGACCCAGCAGGGAGCGCCGGCTACGCTGGGTCGGGACGGTTCGGACTACACAGCCTCGCTGCTGGGAGCTGCCTTGGATTGTGAGGAAATCCAAATCTGGTCGGACGTGGACGGCATACTCACTGCCGATCCGTCCATTGTGTCGGAGGCCAAACCGCTGGAAAGCATGACCTTTGACGAAGCCTGCGAACTGGCCTATTTTGGCGCACGTGTACTGCATCCGGCCACTATTCAACCGGCGTTGGAAAACGGTATTCCGGTGCGTGTGCTCAATTCGTCCCGCCCGCAGGAAAAGGGCACCGTGATCGTTGCCGAAAACAGTCCGTCAGCAGGACAGCGAGCATCGCGCGTTAAATCCATTGCCTACAAAGAAAATATTACACTCCTAACAATCGAATCATCAAATCTGCTTCTCTCTCCGCGGGTGATGGAGCAGATTTTTATGAGCTTGTACCGGATGGGGAAAAAAGTATATGCCGTTTCGAAATCAGCCACCAAAGTATCCATAACCATCGAAAACGGTACGGATCAGGATAATTTGATCCGGGAATTGTCCAAACAAGGCCGGGTGCATGTTGAGCCCAATAAAGTGATTGTTACGGTTGTGGGTGAAGACATGCGGTCTTCGCATGATCTCTCCTGGCAGATTATTCGTATGCTGGACCAGGCGGGCATTTCCATTGAACTCATTTCACAGTTCGCCGATCAAATCAGTTTAACCTTTATTATCGATGAAACGGATATCGAAAAAACAGTGCATTTATTACACAAGAGGTTGGTAGAAAAAGAAGTGACTACAGAAGCCGGGAATGTACAATATTGGCAATAGGAAATTTCATGTGCAGGAATCATCCCGGGTCTTGTTGCCTACCAGGCCCCGGCACCGATCTCAAAAACATAGGTCAATTGATCGATTTTCATAAACCCGCGATTTTTAATCCCGATACGCACGCCCCAAAAATCCGTAATGGGCGATAAAAAGCTCAGGATGGTCGGTTTGACCGTAGTGCGGAATTTTACACCTGTTTCCATCACGAAATCCGTCCGTTTTTTAAGGGCTTCCGTTTCCGGAACATTGTAGTAGTCCACTTCCACCCCAAAAGCAAAATAGGGGTCCATAAAACGGGAGGCCGACGGAGTATAAAGAATGTTGTATCCGAAATCGCGCAAATCCTTATCCTGAAAATAAACTCTGTTCACCAGCCAACCGCCGATGAGCGGCGCTTCAACATTTTTTATGATAAGAAGAGGAAAGCTAAAGGAAAGCCCCCAGGTTTCGTTAGCCCTTACCGCTATGGATAAAGATTTAATGATGCGGTCGCCCTCCCACCAGTCTAACAATGCTTCGTAATCGGTCTCTTGTCTCAGCCTGGGCCAGTTTGCCGCATGATACGGTTCCATATCCCGTTTTAACGCCGCATCAGGGAGAGCGTGATCCGGATCGGGCATGGGGCGGAGCTCATAAACGGCGTTATCGGGCGCGTAAACCGTATTTTGTTCATATTCTGATCGCAAAGGACTATCGGCAGGCAAGGGGGGAAGCACCCGGTATTCGGGGCGCCTTACTTTGGTCATCCAGCCCTGAAACTGCGATGAAAAGAGCGTACCGGTACGGATTACATCGCGAAGGCCCCAGGCGTCATTAACCCGCACATTAACATCATAACCTGGGGTGTAATATCCGTCGCCGTTCATATCTGTACAACTGGCGTGTTTGCCTTCTTCCACCAAAATATGAAAGGGTAATTTGAGTTCAAAATCAAAATTTGTGGTATCCAAACTATATATGTTTTTATACCAGTCCACGATATGCGCGGTCGCGGTGGCTTGCAGAAACACCAGTTCGTATTGAACTCTTTTTTTATCGCCGTTCGGATTTGAACGATGCACGTAAATTTTGAACTGCACCTGTTCCGTGTCGTGCTCATGGCGTCCGACTCCCGCTTCGTGGCGGTAATAATGCATGTAATTGATCTGGAATCCCTTAATCTTATCCAGATAAATAACAGACTTGCTTATATCATCCGGCATGTAATTCCAGATGGGTTCCCTGGCATTTTCTTTAGCCAGAATTTCTTTAATTTGATAATACACGACGGGAGCGCTGCTAAGTGTGTCGAAAGGAAAAGGGGCGGGGATATCGATTTCCCGGCCCTTTTTGTTTTTTAGTTCCGGCTCGTCCGGTGAAAACCAAAATACAGGTGCACAATAAGCGGCGATTTCTTCTACGGTGAGTTGCGTCCGGTTCCCTTTCCAGAGCAGCGCGAATTGTTCATTATTCGTATCCTGTGCCGGGAGGGCTGTTCCCCAAAAGAATAAACAAATACCGATCAGGCCTATAGCTTTTTGCATTGTTCCCTTTACCTTGTTCCGATGCGGATGGATGCACCGGTAAAATATAAAGAGCATTGGTACTGGAATCCAAATATATATTGCGCTGAAAAAGGAAGCCGTGCAGTCCAATGCTCTGCAACGTTTAGCGGACGAGCAGCATTTTACCGGTCTTTTTAAAAGAAGCTGCTTGCAGAGTATAAAGATACAGGCCGGATGCCGCCGGTCGGCCCGATGCATCCTGTCCGTCCCAGCGCACTTCGTGTCTTCCTGCCGCTAAATTACCGTTAAAAAGCGTCCGAACTTCACGTCCCTGCAAATCATAAACGGTAAGGCGGATTTGAGCGGATACCGGAATAGAAAAAGCAATGGTTGTGGATGGATTAAACGGATTAGGATAGTTCTGTTCCAAATAATAGCCCTTAACGGTGTTTGCCGGTTTGTCCAAAGCCGCGGGGTCCTCCAGATACACTACCCAGGCTTCGTAAGCCGGTTCGGTGGTACTCCGGTAGCCCCGACCGGCAATCACTTTACCATCGCGCGAAACGGCCTGGCAATAATCAAAATACGCCCAATCCAGATCGTAAGCGATGTTATTTCTGGCGAAAAAGTCATCAATCAGCTCAAAACCATATTGATCGGTATAAACGAAACCATCGTTATGCAATATGCCGCTTTCGTACGTTCCCACAATGACTTTGTTGTCCGACACATCGATGGCATAGGAACCTTTGGTGCTGCCGGGATTCAGCTCTACCATGCCGCCGGATTCGGTCCACACAAAGGCTTTGTCAGCGGAACCGCCTACGATATACATACCGTTCGGACTGATATCGTGAGCTTCCCCCACTTCGGAAGGAGGCGTAGCCAGGCTTCCCAGGTAAAATGAATCGGGATTCCATTTAAAAGCCCGGCGTTCAAAATTGTTATTTTCGTCCCAACCTACAATAATCGATCCGTCTTCGTTTACACCCAGCGCCTTGCTGCCCTGTCCGCCGTTCATACCCAGCAGGGTGAAACTGTCGGTCTGGGTCCATTTGTAGGCTTCCACACGATCGTAATCCCACCACTGCATACCGACAATGGTGCTGCCGTCCGATGAAACCCCAAAGGCATCGGTGTACCAATCGGGATGAAAGGGTTCATCCAACAGCGAACCGATGCTGTGCCACTGTCCGTTTTTCCAGTACCCGGCCACAAAACAGGTGTCGCCTTCGGGAGTTAAGGTGTTGGGGTCTAAGAATTCGCCCACAATCATAGTATCGTTGGTTACATCGTAGGGACGACACCAGCCCAGTTCCACCCGGCCGGTTCCGAACGTCCAATAATAACCGAGGTCGCCGAATCCGCCGACAACGATCTTGCCGTTATCGGAAATACCATCCACGCTGCCGCCGCCCAGATAGATCACCTGATTTGCGGGTTGAGCCGCTGTAAAATTTATTAGGAAAAAGAATAAGATAGAATAAGCTATTGAATGACGCATTGCTTTAACCTTTTTGTATATGAAACATTCCGTTATAACCAAATGAATAAAATCATCATCCTTCAAAACCCGGCATAATCAAAGGCCAACCGAACAGCCAGCCTGTACCGTCCGCAATCAGCAGCAGACCCAACCCGATAAGCACAATCAGCAATATGCGGCCGCCCCAACGGGCGAGAAAGACATTTATCGATTCGAACCAGCGCTGCGAGCGCTCGCCTATAAGAAGGCGCAGGAAAAGGAACGCGGAAAGCGGCAGGGCAAACACCAGGTTGTAAAAGAGTAATGCGATTAGCATTCCGCTTGCTGAAAAATCGGCCTTCAGGATCTGTGCGACGGCGGCAAAATAGGGCAGGGCGCCCCACATACCGGTTATATTAATCAAAGCGGCCATGGAAAAAGCCTGAGCCGGCGTGATAGCGCTTTGCTCCGTTTCCTGTTGTATTTTGCCCCGCCGGTTCCATAATTTGCCGCCGTACACCACCATAAGCAGACCGATAATAATCTGTAGGATCACCTCGCCAATATCCGGTTCCCGGCTCCACCAGGCCACAAAATGGTTTGCCAGCCTGTCGAAAACGGCGTCCAGTCCGAACAGCAGAAGCACACCGAAAGGAAAATAGGTGAAAAAGATACCGGCCAAAAATGCCAGCGAACCGGCCACCGGCCGACGGCCGCCAAGCAGCATGACCAGAGGTACGCTGGCAATAGGGACAACCGACAAACTATCGATGAGAGCAATCGGTGCAAGTATAGCAAGAAGTTCAATCATATTGAGCTTTCCTTGCCCCTTTTACGGCAATTCTCCTGAGTAAAGTTCATTTCTTAAAAAAGTTATTTTGCCACCCATCACCGTGGCGTCAATCCGGATATCTTTCAACTTCATCGGATCAACCTGCAAAGGATCTTTTTCCAATACCACGAAATCCGCATATTTACCCTTTTCCAGGGAACCGACTATATCCTCGATGCCAAAAACCCTGGCCGCGCCGAGCGTGTACCCGTACAGCGCCTGCTCGGGTGTAATTTTATGCTGCGGCCCCAACTCTTTACCGGAAGAAGTGAGACGATTGACCGCAATCCACATCGATTCCAGCGCATCCGGTTTGGTTACCGGCGGGTCATTGTGAATTCCGTAGGGAATGCCGCGCTTGATGGCCTCGTCCACCGCGGCGATATTGGCCGCCCTTTCCGGGCCCAACAGCAGATCGCGGTGCATATCGCCCCAGTAATAAACATGCGCGGAGAAAAATGTCATACCGATATTGCCCATTTTTTTGATGCGGTCAAACTGGTCCTCGCGCACATACTGGCAATGAATGAGATGGGGACGGATATCGCTGCGGCCGGTTTTTTTGCGTGCATATTCGATGGCGTTTAGCGCCAGATCCATGGCCGCATCGCCGTTGGAGTGGATAGCCGGGGCAAATCCCCATTTAAGCATTTGGGTAACCTGCCGGTTAAAATCCTCCTGCGTTCCCCGGGCGCCTTTTTTGGTATCCGAATCCAGTTTGTAATACGGTTTGGTAAAATAACCGGTGCCGCCCTGGGTGGAACCGTCCGTCCAGGTCTTGATAAATTTTATTTTGAACAGATCGGTTTCATAGTTTTTGGCCTGCGGCGCCACTTCTTCCAACCCGGGCATAGAACTGAACAGTCCGCCGTAAATTCTTACCGGAAAGTCCGGTTCTTCGGTAACTTCCTTGATCATTTCCAACAAAACGGGATTCATCAAGGCAAATTCGGAAGTTGTGGTATAGCCGCGTTCGGCGTAATATCTGGCCGAATTTACGGTGGTTTCCTTATCCACCTTGGGGAAATTCCCCACCTGTCTCCAGGCGGGCATGCCTTTCAGAAAACCGGTAAGCTCGCCGTTTTCATCTTTTACAAACTCGCCGCCTTTGGGGTTGGGCGTATCTTTGGTAATGCCGGCCAATTCCAGAGCTTTGCTGTTCACATAGGCAGCATGACCGCTCATGTGGTAAATAAATACCGGCGTATCCGGAAACAATTCATCCAGTTCCTGTCTCGTGGGTCCGCGCTTTTCCTTATATAAGGTCTGGTCAGCCGCCCAGGCGTATATCCAACCGGTTTCATCCGGCTCGCCGTATTTTTTCAGTTTTTCCAGAGCTTCCTTTAACGTGGGGCAAACAAATGGCGTAATATCCAGATAGTTTAACGAGCCGCCGAACTGCACCATGTGGTCGTGTGATTCGATGAAACCGGGCACTACCGTTTTGCCGCCCAGATCGAAATATTCGTAATCCTTACCGGCGGCTTTTTTAACCGCGGCCAGGTCGCCTACGGCGATGATTTTCCCGTCTTTGAATGCCATCGCTGTGGCCTTTGGTTGTTTGGCGTTCATGGTATGAATATTGGCATTGGCAATGATGACTACATGACTGGCCGCCTCCCCGGATTTTTTATCCTGCGGTGCAAAGCCCATCAGCAGCGGCAAAATTACCGGTAACAGCAAGGTGAATTTAAACTTGTTCATCTTACATCATCCTCTCTCTATTGATTTATTCAAAATTCTGTCATAAACCGGAATTTATTTTGGCGGGAAACCGGCCAGAATTTTGGAAACGATTTCGCGAATATTTTTCAAGCCTTCTTCATCGCCGCCGTATTTATTAGAACCGATCACGCTGGTGCCCATGCCGCGCCAGGCCAATTCTTTCTGCGATACCGTCACAATGTCGATGACCAGGGTACCTTCTTCGTATTGGCTCACATCCACCCGGCCTCCGTATGGGCCCCACCAGGGATCGTACCATCCGTAGCGACCCCAGTTGGTCACCCTTACTTTTTCCTTCACGCCGGCGTGGATAACAACCATAAAATCCACATCGCCGCTTTCTTTGTAGGTAAATCCTTTTTTAATCAGTTCCTCTTTAACGGCATCTTCAAAACGCTTTTTTACCAGCGGGTCTTTGGCCAGTTCATCTCCGGGAATGGTCTTCCCTTCATACATCCTGAATGTTTTGTAGGTACTAAAGTCTTCGGCATGATCGTAATCTGTGACCACCGAAACCGATGAACAGCTTATGAGAAGAGATAAAAGAATGATAGCAATGAAATGAAAACCTTTTAACATGAGTTCCTCCTTTCCGTAATCAATGAATTCTGCGTTCATTTTTTTATTCTGCTTCTTTGAATTGTTTCACGCAAAATTTATATTGTCACTTCGTTTTAATCGGGAATACTTTGCCCTCGAAAACTGTTCCCCAAACCGGTACGTCTTTCAGCGCTTCGGGCTGTACTTCATAGGGGTCCTGCTCCAGCACAGTGAAATCAGCTATCTTGCCCGGTGCGATACTACCAATCGAATTTTCCAATTGAACGGCATAAGCGGCGTCGATGGTAATGGCACGCAGCGCCGCATCAACGCTGATGCGCTCTTCAGGCGCCAGCACCTTACCGCTTGCGGAAAGCCGGTTCGCCGCCACCCAGGCCAGCTTCAGCGGTTCGGCCGGTGCCATGGGGAAATCCGAATGCAGGGATAAACGGATGCCGTTATCGACCAGGGATTTCAGACGCAGCATGTGGTATGCGCGGTCGGGCCCCAGGCCTTGTTCGGCATATATTTCTCCCATGGTGTAAAGATAATAGGGCTGCGCAGAAACTACAGCGCCCAAACCGGCAATGCGTTTGGCCTGGTCTTTGGTAAAATAACCGACGTGATGCAGGACGAAACGGTGATCCTGGCGTGGATATTCTTTTTCCAGATTATTTAACATATCCAGCACCACATCCATACCCAGGTCGCCATTGACATGTGTATGAATCTGGTAATCGCGCTTCCAGAAAACCTCGCCCGCTTCCTTCAATTCATCGGGAGGCATAATCCATTCGCCTTTGTGGCCGTCTGTATAGCCGTCTTTCATTTGCATAAGCTGGGAAAAGAAAGCGCCGTCGGCCAGAAATTTCACCTGTTTGTGCAGCCATTTCATGTGATGGGTATTCCGTTGCGGCAGCGTTTCAAAAAAATCGGCCGCCTTTTCAAAACCGCCATAACGGTTGGCGATGAGTCTGCTGCTTAACGGTATATAATAGATGCGGAAAGGGGTATCGTCTTTTTCGTAAACCGCCTGCTGCGCCTGCCATTCCTTGTCAACATCGGTTGCAGCTGCTGCCATATCCACAGCGGTGGTAACGCCCCCCATGTGCAAAACCTGTCCTATGGTCTTCAGAGTAGGCAAAAGCCTCTCCGGTTTCATAAGTATGGCAACCAGTTTTGGTAAAATGTACTGTTTGAAACCGGCTTCCATAGCCAGACCTTTATGCCAGTCTATCTGCTCATGCTGAGGATCATCCTTACCGAGAAAACCAATCGCTTTCAACGCCGGTGTATTAAGCACTATCTCGTGGAAAGAACGTCCCCAAACAATGACCGGGCGGGTTGAGGTGATGGCATCCAGATCATTCCGGGAAAGGTCGCCATGAAAATTTCTTTGATAGCCCCAGGTCCACAACCATTCCTGCGGATCCTCTATTTTTGCTTCCATTTCCCTAAGACGGGCGAGATAAGCTTCACGCCCTTTTACGCCTTTTACCTGTCCGCTCGGCAGGTTCCAGTCGAAGGGGGTGATGAATTTCGTCTGCAAAAGGAAACCGCCCACCAGCATGGGATGGACATGGTTGTCGATAAATCCCGGCATTATTACCTTGTCCTTAAAACGATCGTTCAGCTCATATTCCTGCCGGCCAAGCTTATTTTTTACCTCTTCCAGGTTGCCGACAGCGATGATTTTTCCATCCCTTACGGCCACCGCTTTCGCTTCAGGAAGAGACTGTTCCATAGTGATAATTTTTTTTGCCGTATAAACAACGGTCGGTGCACTTTGAGCATGTGCATGTACCGTCATCCCAAAAACGGCAATGAGTATAATACCGAATAGGGCCGTCATCATTTTTGAATATTTTGTTTTCATGATAGTTCCTTTTAATCATTTCTGTGAAACCGCCGTCTGGTCTATTAACTTTCGGACAAACAAGCGGTCATCGTATAATAGTTTAAGGCATCATTACCTTTTGAATACCGTTTCCCCTTCCTTAATCGTCTCCAGCACCTCAATGTCTTTTATTTTCATCGGGTCAATCGTCATCGGATTGTCCGAAAGTACTACAAAATCGGCCAGTTTTCCGGGTTCGATGGAACCTTTTAAATCTTCTTCAAATATCTGGTAGGCAGCGTTTATGGTGCTGGCTTTAAGCGCATCCATAACCGAAACCCGCTCGTCAGGTCCGAGAACATGGCCGCTGCGTGTCACTCTGTTTACGGCAGACCAGATGATGAACAATTGATCCGGGGGATGTACGGGCGCATCGTGATGAATGGTGACGTTTAAACCGTGATCCATTGCCGTTTTCATCGGGCAGAGAT
Organism: Caldithrix abyssi; assembly: GCA_011369465.1. Lineage (GTDB taxonomy): Bacteria > Calditrichota > Calditrichia > Calditrichales > Calditrichaceae > DRQG01. The sequence continues at coordinate 8,158 of DRQG01000084.1, read as the reverse complement.
GTTCGGCGCGTTCCGGTCCGAAGGTCTGTTTGATATGAAAATCACCGAAATAATAGACATGTGTCATCTGAAAGGTGACCGTTGCGCCCAATTGCTTCAGGGCGTCCATTTGATCCGGCCAGAATAACTGAGCGTGAATAATCTGTGTACGTCGGTCTTTGCCCGGAAACTTATTCTCAGCCGTCCGTACGGCATGAACGGCCTGGTCGACGGCAGCGTCACCGAGGGCGTGGATAAAGGTCGGCCAGCCTTTTTCATAATAAGAAGTTACCATTCTGTCTATATCATCCTGATTGGGAAACAGAGGCACGCCCCTGAAATTCTTTTCTCCGGGCTCCTGCACATAGTACGGTTCGCGTAAATAGGCCGAACGACCGGGCGAACCGCCGTCAAGTATCAGCTTGACGCCCGCCAGACGAAAATGATTATGATATTGTTTGTCCTGCTCAAAATTTTTCATGAGCATATCGGCCGTCTTAAAGAATGGCATGGCAGCTACATCGATTTTCAGAACACCGTCCCTGCCCAAATGCCGATAGGCTGCCAGCCAGGCCGTATCCAGAAGGGCGGCGTCCTGAGCCGTGGTAAATCCTTCTTCCATATACTTATCCAGCGCTTTGGTAATTCTTTTCAACTTTTCTTCATAAGTGGCGCCGAACACTTTTAATTTGATAGGAATGGAAGCCGTTTCCTGTGCGATGCCATTGGGCTTCTTAGTACCGGGATAACGCAGTATTCTTCCTCCTTCGGGATCGGGTGTGTTCTCATTGTAGCCGACCATTTCCAAAGCCAGTGAATTTAAAACGACCTGGTGCGTTGAGAAATGAATCAACACAATGGGATGTTCCGTACTGATTTCATCCAAATCGTCTCTGGTGGGATGGCGGTGTTCTTTAAGCTGTGTGTGGTCGTACCCCCAGCCGGCAACCAGATCGCCCGGTTTAAGATTGTTTTCCTTGATCCATTTGCGGAATTCGTTTTTGATATCTTCGATGCTGGTTATCGGGCCGGCAGGCGGGTTGCTCATGTTTGCCAGAGCCAGCTTCGTGCCCATCAAACTGAGATGGCTGTGGCTGTCGATAAAGCCGGGCATCAGGGTTTTGCCGTTCAAATCGACCGTTTTGGCATTTCCGCCGGCCGCCTTCTGTACTTCGGCCAGGGCGCCGACAGCCACAATTTTACCATCCCGTACCGCTACGGCCTCGGCGGTCGGCCGGGCGTCATTCATGGTGAGAATTGTACCGTTTTTGTAAATGGTCGCCGCCTGCCGGTTTTTAACCGTACAACTGCTCACAATCAACAAAAAAGAGACGACGACGGCCGTAACAACAACGGCAAGGATTCTTTTTTGTCGTATTTTCCTCATAACACCTCCCTTATTATTTTGGATAATTTTACATTACATTAGAAATCATAATACACAATGGAAGAAAGCCGGTTTGCCGTGCCGGATTCATCGTTTTTATTCACCCGTTGTCCCCAGGAATATTCCACACCCAGGCGCACGCCCGGCGACGCTTCCCAAAACAAATCCACAGAAATATAGCGGCTTAAGGAAAATGCGTCGCCCGGTTGAAAATCTTTATTGACCACTTTCACCAGTCCTGCCGTAAAATAGGATGACAAATGCGGTCTCCAGATGCGGCGGTAAGATACATATCCTCCTACCGAGGCAACAGTTTCAAATTCCCGGGTGGTCGGATTGTACACCACATCCAGTCCTTTGCCCGAAAGGGCCTTGATAAAACCGGATATGGCCTTGCCGTACACCGCCTGATAAAGCAGGATATTGCGTTCGGTAAAATTGATTTTACCGGTCAGCAGGCCGCCATACCCGATAAGTCCGTCCCGTTCATTATTGACGGACTTGATGACAATGCTGCGCAGGATGGCCGCCAGCTGCACATGCCCCCAGTCGCCGTATTTGCGCAAACGCCCGGCGATATCCGGGAAACTCTGGAAGGCCGGCTCTATCTGCAGCGTATCCGGCTTGCCAATATCCGGCCGCGGCGACTCGACGGCCACCGACCAGCGGAAATCTTCCGAAGCATCCCGGAAGTAGCGGAATTGCACGGTACGTTCGATAATGGCGCTGTTCGGACCTAATAATTCCACCGTCAATGGAAATGAAGACACATCACTAAAGGTGGTCCAGGTCTGCCCGGCCAGAAACACCTCGGTTTGACCATAAGCATGGCGCAGCCGCAGAGCATTGCCTCCCACGCCTAAGAAATCCATTTCCACGCGAATAAAAACATCGCCGATGGGCGTGGCCCGCTTGGCTTCGATACCCATGCGGGTTTGATTGACGCCCATAAAGAAACGCGGCTCGGTTTTGTTCGCATCGCCTACCGGGATATCCACCGTGGAAAAGAAATTCTGATTCTGCAGCCCGTTGAAATCATAGGCCCCGTTCACGCGGATCGAACCGCGGATGCGCAGTTCCGCCTTCTGATCGGCCGAAATGATTAGAAAACCGCGGTCAGCCGGAGAATCCTGCGGGTGGACATCCTGGGCAACAATGGTATCGCTTTCCGCAGCAGAACCTGTATATTCCTTCATAATAACGGCTATACCGGCGGTATCCACTGAGGCCGTTTTCTCAGCATTTTGAGAAAAAAGCATACCACTAAATGCAAGCATGGTCAGAATCATAATCCTATGGCGAGCCATGACGGTAAAATTAAACTCCTTCTAAAGATTTATTTCGAAATTTACCCAAATATATCTTAGTCGCTCTTTATGATTCCACAAAGGGCCCTAAGAGGCTAAGAAATGATGGAAATAAATATCTTTATTAACCGGAAGCTTTAGCTCTTTCATAGATTGGACTTATTTAAGCCTTATAAATAAAGCACCAAAGCCACACGCGCCTGAAAGGATTCATTCCGAAAATCATATCTGAAAAATGCCGAAGGCCTGTATTTGAATTTATCTCCCATCGCAGGCAATGAAGGAATAAGTTCGATAATAAATCTGTCTTTGATGTTGCTGTCACTCAGATCGGGTATGACATATATGGGCGTAATCCACATAAACCAGGTATTAAAATTTAAAACGGTAATTGCCTGAAAAGTCATACCGTGCCGCACTTTTTTCTGAGATTCAGGAATTGAACTTGACGTTGGTTTGGACATATACTGGTATGAAACAATCGGAAATGTTTGAAATTTTTTACTGAAAATGATTCCCGTAACGAGACCGGGAGCCACAATCCATCTTCCTGTACCCAAACCGTCTTCAAATTTTCCTGTGGGCGCGAATATATCTATAGACCCGGCCCAAACACCGCCGAAGGTTTTTGAATAATCCTTATGTGTGATGCCGAAATAACGCACGCGGATATCGGATAAGCCAAAAGCGGATGTGCGGTCATTGTAAAGAAGGGGTATCTCGACAAAAGCCAAATGATGTTGATCGCCCGAGGCCAATTGAAAACTGGCGCGATAACCGTACAGATAGTTACCATTAACATTTTTGGCCACTTCAAAGGCGTTGTTCAACTGGGTGTATAAATTGGTAGGTTTGGACGCATCTATCTTTTTTTCTCCTTCCTGCGTCCAGCCCGTGCGGATAAAAAACAAAAGAAGTATAAAAAAGAACATGGGTGTTCCCAGTCGCTTGATCCGCAGCATAATAAAAGTTAATCTGGATTGGTTCATAACAAAATCCTCCCTTGTTATTTGTTTTAGTTGAAGTGTTTAAGTTACCTTCTTATATTTTAAAAATATAAACAGGTAGTGCGTTGATAATGGAATATTCTAACTTACCTGGGAATTAAGCGCTTGTTTCCAGATCGTTGAAGCGGTTTGGATAGTTCGGATTAATCGAATCCTGAACCGTACTCTTAATTTCTTTTTCCAGTTCTTGTAAAAGCGCCCGGTATTCCTTTAAAACATTGGGAGCGGGAAGTTGTTGTGAACTGTTCCAGTATTCCAGCATATGGCCAATGTCCAAATAGTCAATGCACAATTCTCTGAACTGTTCGGAAGCCTTGAACAAACGGTCGATGGTATTCGCCTCTTCCGGAAAATGATTTCTGATACGATTTAAAATTTGTTGTTCGTCTTGAATTAACATTTTTCTTTAATACACAATTTTGAAGCGTTTTATTTTTGGCTCTATAATAGGACTTTCGATAAAAATACGGAAGTATTATACTGTATCATACGGTGAGTTAAAACGGGAAAGTATCGTATGCTGAATATAAAACAGTGGATTCGTTATGAATTCATTGCCTGAAAATGCTGCGGCCGAACTTCCGCACGAGGCGATCGAAGAGCAGGCCAGGCGCATTCTGAATAGCGAACGCTTCCAAGCCTCCCGACAGCTTTCCACCTTCTTTAAGTTTGTAATCGATGAAACTCTGGCCGGGCGCGGCGACCAGCTAAAGGCTTATACCATTGCCGTACAAGCCTTTGGCAGGGATAGTGATTTTGATCCGCAGCTCGATCCTTTCATCCGCGTTCTTGCCGGCAGGCTGCGCCGGGCGCTGGATATGTATTATTACACCGAAGGAGCGCAAGACCCTGTTGTAATAAAAATTTCCAAAGGAAGTTACAAACCGGAGTTTTATCCTTCAGAATCCGTTTCCTCAGGCGAACAAGCGCTTTCCGGAGCCAAAGAATCCGCTACTGAAACACAAACAGAGAATAGTGTAAAATCAACCTCAGCTCCCAAGACTTTTTTTAACCGGAGAATACTCATTATCCTCATTGTAGGAACAGCGGTTTTGTTTCTCGGCTTTTTGGGATGGCTTCTGCTCTCCTCTCAAAACAGTGCCCGGGGAAATCTTTATAACAAACCCAGCGTCATTGTTCTGCCTTTAAAAAATTTAAGTCAGGATGCGCAGCTGGAATCATTTATGCACAGTCTTGCTACCAATTTAAGCAACCGTCTGTCGCGCTTTAAAGATTTCGTCGTAATTTCTTACTATTCGGCCCGCAGCATGGATGACAAAGGTACGGATATTTTTACAACCCTTCGCAAACTCGGTGTGGATTACGCCCTGACCGGGAGCTTCATAAAAATAAACAACCTGTTACGTGTGGATGTGCAGCTGCTCAATTTAAATACCAATCAACAAATTTGGGGCAGCCGTTTCGAACGGACGTTGACCGTCAACAATCTGTTTTCCATAGAAGATGAAATAGCCAAGAACATTGTCAACCGCATCGGTGGGGGATACGGGGTTATTTCCCGGGAACTGACCTCGGCTTCTATATCCAAACGGCCTACGCAGCTCGGTGTGTTTGAAGCCATAGCCACTTTCAGGGCCTATGATTATTATCTTACACCGGAGCTGTACAACCGGGCGTTTATCAGCTTGCAGCAAGCGGTTAAAACCGAACCGAACAATGCGTTGGCCTGGGCCATGCTGGGCAATTTATATCTGAATGCCTATACACTGGGTATTGCGGGAATAGACAGCGCTTTTAGTAAAGGAATTCAATGTATCCGTAGAGCCATACGCCTCGATCCGGAGGAACCTTTTGCCCGTTCTTTGGAAGGCTTTATGTACCAGTTAATGGGAAAACCGGATTTAGCGATGAAATCGAATGAAAAAGCCATTGCGCTCAATCCCAACAACGGCTATCTGGTCAGCATAAGCGGCTGGGATATGGTTATTCAGGGCCACTTCGAGCGCGGTCTGGAGTACATGAAAAAAGGCATGAAACTAAATCCCTATTATCCGGGCTATTTTCATCTGGCCTATTATCTGGATTATTTTCGTAAAGGGCAGTACGCCAAAGCCCTGGCGGAAGTGGATAAAATGGATTTTGAATTCTTATTTTGGGACCCTTTGCTGCGTACGGTAGCGTTGGTGAAATTGGGTAAAATAGAAGAAGCGCGCCAGAGCTATAAAGAGATTGTCCGACGAAAAGCGGATTTCCCCGAACGTATGCGTTTTTATGTACAATGTTATATTCCGCAGAAATTACTTCCGGATTTTATACACGCTCTTAACACCGCGGGAAAAATGATTCATGGGGGGTAAACAAATTTTCCATTAATTTGCATGAATCCTCTTTTATGCGGCAGCAAAATTAATCAGCCCGGTTTTTTCTTTATTCAAAAATCCTGTATTAAATATGACTTTTGGGGATTAAAATAGTTTTTCCTTAAATAAATGGCTTTCTTAGTACATCGGATTATTATGAGCCGATTCTTTCGGAATCTCCTGTATGGAATCCCAATGTTCCACCACTTTTCCATTTTCGTCAAATCGAAAAAAATCCATAGTGACGTATTCGATTCCGCCTGGCCAGGTTTGGTGCGTGTGAAGGGCTACTAAATTACCTTCGGCCACGGCTCGAACAAATTCGATGCTTTTTTCGGGATATTCTTTTGCCATCTTTTCAAAATAGGCAATAAATGATTCTTTCCCATCACCAACTAACGGGTTGTGTTGAATGTATTCTTCGCCAACATAAAGTTCGACAGCTTTACGCGGCTTGCCTTCATAGGCCATCTTATAAAATGCAATCGCATTTTGTTTATTGTTAGTTGAATCCATTAACTTCGTACCTCATCTTAGCATTTTAACATGGTGTTTCCAATGGTTGGAACGAGAAGCAGATATGAAGGACTTCTCTACTTTTTATTTTCAAATATCGTTTTTCCTTCTTTTATGGTTTCGATGACCTCATTGTCTCTCAGATCGGATATGTTTTGTTTTAGAGGATTGTTTTTAAGAATAACAAAGTCAGCCAGCATTCCCGTTTTGATTTTGCCTTTTCTGTTTTCTTCGAAAAACTGATAGGCCGGGCCGCTGGTTAAACCTTGCAAAGCGGTATAGGTGTCAATCCGTTCTTTGGGGCCTAAAACTTTACCGCTGCGCGTAATCCGGTTGGTAGCCGTCCATAAAATGAAAAAAGGGTTTAGCGGAGTGACATTGAAATCCGTGTGGTTAGAAAAAATGATGCCCAGCGCCTGTGCTGTTTTTAAGGGACTGATAAACGAGGCCTTTTTTTCGCCTACATTTTTAATGTGCACATCGCCCCAAAAATACACATGGTTGGTGAAATAGGAAGGGGTGATGCCCAATTCTACATATTTTTCCAATTGATCGAGGCGTTGAAATTGCGAATGGATAATAATCGGCCGTTTATCGTCTTTTGCTGTGATTCCCGCTTTCTCGATGGCATAAATAGCATCGTCAATCGCCGCATCGCCGTTGGCATGAAAATTAATTTGAATATGGTTGTCAATCATCGTCCTGGCCATTTTTGCCAGCTCGTCTCTCGGTATTGATGTATTGCCGTACCAATTCTTCTCACCGTTCGGGCCGCCGGTTAAATAGGGCGAGGACATATAAGCCGTCTTGCCCTGCGGTGAACCGTCAAGCGTAAACTTACCGCCTCCGAATTTCAGATGGTTGGTATAAACGCCGAATTTATATTTCGGGTTGTTCAACCACTTATCCATCTCGGTAAAACCGGGCAGCGATATGATGTCTAAAAAGAGCTTATGTTCGGCGGCTGCCTTTAGGAGTAAATCCATATCGGAAATATGGGAATAACCTTCTACGGCCTGAGTATATCCGTTACGCGCATACAGCATTTGGGCCGGTTTCATCAGCTTCATCATCTCATCCACAGAAGGCTGCGGCATTTTTTCGAAAATGGGGATGAATGCCATCTCCATCACCAGGCCGGCCGGTTCTTCAGAATTTGGGAAACGGGCGATAACACCTCCCGCGGGCGTTTTTGTATGGGCGTTGATACCGGCCCATTCCAACGCACGGGAGTTTAGTACGGCGCCGTGCATCGATACATGGATAATCATCACTTTATTGTCGGGAAAATATTTATCGATATCCCTTTTGGTGATGTGCCGTTTCTCTTTAATTAAATCCTGGTCATATCCCCAGCCGATGATCCAATCCCCATCCTTGATGTTCTTTTTTTTCTTAAAATCTGCTAATAAATTCATTATGTCTTCAATACTTTTAGCGGGTCCCATCGGTGGTGAAGCAACATTGACCTGGTTCACCATTCTCAGAGCCGACATAAAATGGGAATGCGGGTCGATAAAAGCCGGCAGCATGGTGCGGCCTTTGAGATTGTATTTCCGTGCATCGGGATAGTACTTTAACGCTTCATCTTTGTCGCCGACAAATACGATTTTACCGTTTCCCTGTACAACGGCTTCCGCG
>DRQG01000083.1 GCA_011369465.1 Caldithrix abyssi | reverse complement strand
TTACTAATTTAAGTCCATCTCTCACCATTGAATATGTGAGTCTTATTGATGAAATTAAAAAACAAAAAATGGAACAAAAACGCCGCGAACAGGAAAAACTACCTTTTTAAATTTATTGGTTCTATGCCAAATGGTGCTTTTGTTCATGCCAAGTGACATTATTCATAATTCTTAATTCTTAATTAATTCCCATCTCCCTTGCCATTTATAAGTATTCTGTTTATATTAAGCACAAAATAAGTTTAATACTTATATATTTGCGTGTATAAGAATTTCAATTATAATTAAACCGCGGGACAAATCGGTGAAGAATTACTTGGTTTTAATCGGCGATATGGTGGGTTCCAAGGCGCAGCGCGACCGGAACTCTCTTCAGCGCTCTTTTGCGCAAACGCTTCAAAAGGCGCAAAAGAAATACGGCACGGCTTTTATCTCACCGCTCACCCTGACCATCGGCGATGAGTTCCAGGCGGTGCTGGAAAAAAGTGACGACCTGTTTTCACTGCTCACCTTCATCGAAACGCAGTTGGATGGCGTGCAATTTCGCTACGGGATGGGGCTCGGCGGAATCGATACGGATATCAACAGCCAGCAGGCCATCGGAATGGATGGGCCGGCTTTTCATCGTGCCCGCGCCGCCATAGAACAGGCTAAAAAGGAACAACGTCGTTTTTGTTTTAAAAGCGGGCATAGCGGTCAGGAAGAACGTATTAATATCCTGCTGAACTGGGTGGATTATGCCATTAAACGCTGGAATGCTCAACGGAAAAAAATATTTTTATATTATTGCGAGCAATACACCCAAAAGGAAATCGCCGCCCGCTTGCGTATCACTCAACCGGCGGTTTCACAAAATATCACAGCGGAAATTTTCCAACTTACGGTACAAACCGTAAAACTCATACAAAAAGAAATCGGGGAGATGATATAATTATGAATCACAGCGAAACGGTTTGGCTGTATTTGCTCATCTATTTTAGCGCCCGCCTCTTTTTTGTGAATACACGGATCTTCCTGAGTCGCAGAAAGCCACAAGTGGTTTTTCCTATTAAGCGGGTGTTGTGGGGGATACTGGCTTTCCTGTTTATTGAACGTCTGGAAGCCGCATTACTGCTGTTTGTCCTACATGGTACCGTCGTAAGTCTGGAATTTCTGGCCTTTAAAATCGGCCGGTTTCGTCCCCGTCTGCAATATACTGCTCAACTTGTTCTGGCCTTAATTCTAATCCCGGCGGCCATTACCGCATGGATTCCTCTCCTGCCGTCTGCGGCCAATCCGATTCATTCAATCTTTCTGAATTTTGTACAGGCAATTACTTACATTAACCCGGCTCTGCAATCGAATATGGCCGCTGTGAGCACAGGATTTATTTTTACTTTAAAGGAAGCGACCATCATCATCCGTTTTGCTCTTCAGCGTATTCAGGCCGTACCGGCGGATGAGAAGCAGCCCGGCAAGCGGGACGTGAAAGAATATGAACGTGGGCGTTTTATCGGCAACCTGGAACGCAGCCTGATCTATTTCCTGATCCTATTCAACCAAATCGGAGCCATTGGCATCATCATCGCCCTTAAATCGCTGGCCCGGTTCAAAAAGATGGATGATAAGGACTTCGCGGAATATTTTTTAATCGGTTCCTTTCTTTCCATTATTCTGGCCGCCATACCCGCTGTTGTGGTAAAATATATGGCCGGATAATTGGGAAGAGGGAGGATTGGAGAAATGAGGTACTGGAGAGTTGGAGTATGCTGCCGTTAATTCACCAATTCAAAAGACCATTTAGATGAAAACCGCTTTTTTTCGCTTTTATGCGGAACTGAATGATTTTTTAACCAGGAATATTCGCGGTAAAGAATTCCCCTACGAATTTTGGGGTAATCCGGCAATAAAAGACGCCATCGAAGCGCTTGGCGTCCCCCATCCCGAAGTGGATCTGATATTGGTTAACGGCCGTTCGGTTGATTTTGCCTATCGATTACAAAATGGCGACCGGGTTTCGGTGTATCCGGTATTCGAACTGCTGGATATCGCCGATGTAACGCGTTTACGCCCCAAACCTCTGCGAGAGCCGTGCTTCATCGCCGATGTAAACCTGGGTAAGCTGGCCCGTAAGTTGCGCCTGCTGGGTTTTGACACCCTGTACGAAAATGATTATGACGATAAAACTATTATCCGCATTGCCGCCGAAGAACATCGAATTATTTTAACCCGGGATATCGAATTGCTGAAGCATCATTTGGTCATCCACGGCTACTGGCTGCGCTCCACCATACCGGAAAAACAAACTATGGAAATTGTGGATAAATTCGATCTGTACAGGCAAATTAAGGCCTTTTCCCGCTGTACGGAGTGCAATGGTATTTTAAAAGCGGTGGCAAAATCAGATGTGGCCCATTTGATCAAGCAGCAAACCAGCAAATATTTTGACCGCTTTTTCCAATGTGAACAATGCAAAAAGGTGTACTGGCCGGGTACACATTATAAACGTATGGCATTATTTGTTGCTGCAATACTAAACAAGCAACAAAAGCCAGATAGCGGGTATTGATTAACCGTTTCAATTATTTCGTTTTATGTCTTATTCTTCCGTCTATGGCCATATTTACACAATCCATGATCGGTAATAACGGATGTAAACGGCTAACCGGTACCAATACTCTATAGATCTTGCGGATAACAAAAAGCTTTAGTTTTCCATTTATTAAAAATTTCCTCTGAAAATTTTTGTGAAATTTTTATTTTTTTCAGTTGCAACTGTTTTAAACCTTATGTAATTTTTGAAATCTAATACCCATTAACAAATTAACAGGAGGTGGAGATGCAAAGAATACTATCCATTATCTTAATGGCGTTGGTAACTACCATGTTTTTTTCTTCCACTGCAACCGCCAGCGATTTTAAATATGTTGGCGTAAAAAAGTGCAAAACCTGCCATAAGAAAGAGAAATACGGTGATCAATATGGAATTTGGTTAAAAGGCCCGCATGCTAAAGCATTGGAATCTCTGTCAAGTGAAAAAGCCCTTAAGTATGCTAAAGAAAATGGTATAGCCGACCCCGCTAAAGAACCAAAGTGTCTGAAATGCCACGCAACAATGGCATCTGTAAAGAAAGAAGAAATTGATCCCAAGGGCAAGCTGACAATGGAAGAAGGGGTTTCCTGCGAATCCTGTCATGGCCCGGGCAGTAAATATAAAAGCGGCAAAATTATGAAGAAAAAAATCTATGATAAAGATTATGATGCCGCGCACAAAGCTGCTCTGGCTGCCGGTTTGGTTGTTCCGGATGAAAAAGTTTGTTTGACCTGCCACAATGATAAAAATCCTTTCCATAAAGAATTCAAATTCGCCGAGCGCGTCAAAAAAATTGAGCATCCGGTACCCTACAGAAAGAAATAACTATCTTGTTCTATGTCTAAAAAGCCGCTTTTGCGGCTTTTTTTTTAATCTTTAAAACGGAGTCCGGTTTCCTATGGAACATTTCGGTTTTTGGTCGATACTTCCTCCCTTACTGGCCATCGGTCTGGCCATAAAAACCCGCCAGGTTTTCGTTTCGCTTCTATTCGGGATCTGGTTTGGCTGGGTGGTACTCAGCGGCGGCAATCCCTTCACAGGCACATTGGCCACCATCCAGGCATTAGTGGATGTGTTTAAAGAACCGGGTAATACGCGCACCATCATGTTCAGCGCTCTGGTCGGTGCTCTTATCGCCTTTGTACAACGTTCCGGCGGTGTGGACGGTTTCATCCATTACGTAAACAGGCTGTTACAGGCGGTTGAAAAAAAGAAGAAGGGTAACAGCCGTCGCATTGTGCAGTTACTGGCCTGGATCACCGGGTTTAGTATATTCGTGGAATCGAGTATCAATGTCCTGACAGTAGGTTCCATTTTCCGTCCGTTGTTTGATCGTCTAAAAATACCGCGTGAAAAACTGGCTTATATTGCCGATTCTATTTCCGCGCCAACCTGTATTTTGATTCCCCTCAACGCCTGGGGGGCCTATATCATGGGCTTGTTGCTGGCTCAGGGTCTGGAAAACCCGCTGCATATTATGATCCGTGCCTATCCTTTAAATTTTTATCCCTTCTTAGCGATGTTCATTGTATTGACCGTTATTTTACTGCAAAAAGATTTTGGCCCGATGCGTAAAGCGGAGGAGCGAGCCATCAAAGAAGGCAAAGTTCTGGCAGACGGCGCAACACCGATGATTTCCAATGAAATCGTCTCTTTGGAAATAAAGGATAATGTGCGCGCTAAAGCACGTAATATGCTGGTGCCCATCATCACAATGGTTGTTATGATGCCTATCGGATTGGTCTATTCCGGATGGGATCAGGTTAAGGATAGCGTTCAACTAAGTCTGGGAGAGCATCTTTTTCAAGCCGTCGGCAACGGTTCGGGTTCTACTGCTGTTCTCTGGGCTGTACTCACGGCGCTTACCGTGGCGGCAATCATGTATCGTACGCAGAAAATATTCAAACTCAATGAAATTATTGATCTGACTTTCAAGGGAATCGGCGGGCTTATTCCTTTGGCTTTACTGATGATGATGGCCTTTGCCATCGGCAAGGTTTGCCGGGATCTGGGAACAGGAATATATATCGCCGAGCTGTCACGGGAATGGCTCAGCCCGCATTTCGTTCCGGTTATTGTCTTTCTGGTAAGCTGTTTTATCGCCTTTTCTACCGGTACGTCCTGGGGAACATTCGCGATTATGATTGCCATCGGTATTCCCATGGCTCAGGCTATGGATGTGAGCATTCCGTTAACGGTGGGCGCTGTACTCGGCGGCGGCGTCTTTGGAGATCACTGCTCGCCCATTTCCGATACAACGATTATTTCGTCGATGGCCTCAGCCAGCGATCATATCGATCACGTAAAAACGCAATTACCTTACGCGCTTCTCGGTGGAACAATAGCTGCCCTGCTCTATCTTATCGCCGGATTTATTTAAGTTTTGGAACGGCTTTAGGCAACTAAATATAATAAAAACAAAATATTTAAGATTTTTATTGTATTTTCATCCGAAATGTCGTAGGTTAGGATCACTAAATGATTGCGCACGGCCTTTCTCGCTTTTTGTTTTAGTTGTTAAGTTTTAACGAACATAATGATAACACCAAAATTTGTCGCGGGAATAAGAATGCATTATTCACCGCGATTTTTTTTTATGTAAAGGGTGGGAACGGTAAGACGCGCAAAAGGTAAATCTTTATTGAAGGAATGTTTCGATGGAAAAAGGAACAGTGAAGTGGTTCAATAGCTCCAAAGGCTACGGTTTCATCACTCGCGAAGAGGGTGAAGATGTATTTGTTCATTATAATTCTATAGTGGGCGACGGTTACAGATCATTGGACGAAGGCGACCAGGTTGAATTTGAAGTAGGCCAGGGCCCTAAAGGACTGCAAGCAAACAACGTTTCTAAAATATAATTTAAAAACGTACCGCGAAAACCCCGGCTTATTTGAGTCGGGGTTTTTTATTTAAACTTGTTTTTACCCTAATCAGGACGATTCATTTTTTATTCTATTAATTTTCTTACTTTTTCCACCGCTTTCATTAAACTTTTAAACTGGCGTTCGTCGAGGGCCTGAGCAGCATCGCTCAATGCCGTGGACGGATTGAAATGCACTTCCACCATCAACCCGTCAGCGCCAACAGCCACGGCCGCTTTGGATACAGGCTCTATCAAATGGCTTATTCCTGTTGCATGGCTGGGATCGACAATAACCGGTAAATGGGTCATACTTTTAAGCAAAGGTACCGCGCTAATATCCAATGTGTTACGCGTAGCCGTTTCGAAAGTCCTTATGCCGCGCTCGCAGAGAATAACATCGGGATTTCCCTGGGCCAGAATATATTCCGCAGAAAGAAGCAATTCTTTTACGGTGGCCATCATCCCGCGTTTAAGCAAAATAGGCTTCCGGGTTTTACCGGCTTCTTTTAACAATACAAAATTTTGCATATTTCGGGCGCCGATCTGCAGCACATCCGCATATTGGACGATCAAAGGTAAATCTTCCACCGACACTACCTCGGTAACGATGGGCATGTCAAACATATCGCCCGCTTCACGCAGCAGTTTAAGGCCTTCTTCACCCAACCCCTGAAAACTATAAGGACTGGTGCGCGGTTTAAATGCCCCGCCGCGCAACATATGCGCCCCATGGGTAGAAACGATTTTAGCCGATTCGATCATCTGCTGGCGACCCTCCACGCTGCACGGTCCTGCAATCATGGTAAACGTACCGCCGCCCACCTTATGCTTACCTATCAAAACCTGCGTAGGTTCGGCTTTATGATCCAGGCTATACAGCGGACCGTCTTTTTTCTTTTTCCCGTTCTTTCTCCGTTTTCCGGGCGTCACACTTTCCTCGGCCTCAAATCTTGGATAGGATCCGAAAATATGCACAAAACCGGTAAGCTTCTTTATTTCTTCAAAAGCCTGAGCAACATTTTCATCATTGGCATGGCCGTCCACATCAACAAAGAAATGGTATTTCCATGGTTCCGTTTTATGCGGCCGCGAAGTAAGCATACTCAGGTTAACTTCGTATTCTTCAAAAACCCCCAGACAACGATACAGCATACCGTGTTGATCGAGCGTGTCGAACACGGCGGAAACCTTCCAGGGGATAAACGGTTCGTTCTCGACTTGTAATGGTTCGCTGGAAACCAATAAGAACCGTGTTCGGTTATGCGGATAATCCTCTATACGCTCCTGCAGTATGCTCAAACCGTAAATGCGAGCAGCGGCTTCACTGGCAATAGCCGCGGTGTTTTTCAATTTTTTTTCGGCAATCATTTTGGCGCTGCCGGCCGTATCGTAAGTAGGCAAAATTTCGGCATTATCAAATTTGCGCAAGAAGACCTCGCATTGAGAAATGGCCGCCGGATGCGAATATATGGTTGTGATTTCCTCAATCTTTGTTCCTTTGCATCCCAATAGAAAATGATGGATCGGAATAATTACTTCTTTTACAATGGTCAGTTTATTTTCCAGCAAAAGGTCGTAATTATGGGTTATGTTGCCCATAATGGAATTTTCTATGGGCAGCAATCCATAATCGATGAGTTCTTTTTTCAGGGCGTCCACCACTTCATACGAGGTACGGAAAGGGATTTTCTCTATTTCGCGTTCCTTGTAAAGCGCGTCGATGGCCTCTGCACTATATGCTCCCTTTTCGCCCTGATAACCGATTTTTAGCAGGCGTTTGTGTACCATATTTTTCATTCCTTATAAAAAAACCCCGGCCAGCGGGGTTTGAATGGATTGATATATTGATATTACCGCTTCAGGCCACTTCATCTATTTTCATTTCGTCCTCTTCGAAGTCGACCGGCTGATTTTCCAGTTTTTCTTTCATGGGAGAATCAATTTCCAGATCGGTCAGCCAGATTGCTTCTTCATCGAAAGACGCAAAAAAGGGCTTATTAATAAGCTCCGGATTTCTGGCCTGAATAAATTTGAGAATGAACTTTTTTTCTCCGGCAACGCGCGTAATACCCGAAATAAGCACTTTACCGGGCGAAGCGGACATAGAAGGCCCCCGCACTGTTTTAGCTAAACCGGATACCTGGCTGTAAGCTTCCGTAAATATGCGATAAGCCCGGGCCAGAGGGACGGAAAAATATTCGTGAGCGCCTGTATCCCTCTCCACAAACATGTAGTACGGAATCATACCCAATTGGACCGATTGTTTCCACATATCACTCCAGATTTCGGCAGAGTCATTGATTCCCCGAATAAGCGGCGCCTGGGTGCGAATGACCACCCCGGCATCACGCAAACGGCGGATAGCTTCCTTTACCTTGTCGGTACTTAATTCTCTGGGATGGCTGAAATGAGCCATTAAAGTTACGTTTTTACCTTTACGTATGATTTTATCAATGCCGTTAAGGAAAGCGTCTCCCTCTTCCCCTAAAAATCGATCCGGATAAAAAGCCAACGCTTTGGAACCGATACGTATGTTATTCACATGATCCAGTTCGGGTTTGCAAATGATATCCAGATAAGAAAACAACGTGGCATTGTTCATAAACATTGGATCGCCGCCGGTAAACAGAATATCGGTTACCGTTTTGAAGTGTTTCAAATAATCAAATAAGTCCTTATGATCTTTGGATTTGAATTTATGTTCATCCAAATTGACAAACTGCGCCCAGCGAAAACAATAGGTGCAATAAGAATGGCAGGTTTGTCCCTGCGCAGGGAAAAACAGGACGGTTTCTACATATTTATGTTGGATACCGCCAAAAACACGGTCGCCGATGCGTGGAATATTGTGTTTCTGATTTGCAGGATGAGGATTTAGCTGTCGCCGTATTTTTGTTATAACTTCCTTTTCTTCCATTGTGGATTTGGCGGATTTTAGAAGCTGCCAGTGTTCTTCCGAAAGCATATCTTTACTGGGAAAAACCAGGCGGTAAATCGGGTCTTCTTTGAAATTATCCCAATCTATTAATTCGTCAAGTACATAACGGCTCACTTTAAATGGAAAAACCTTGACCAGATGTTGCAGTTCGTTATGTACCTGAGGAGGCAGCTTATCGCTATATGGTGAATTTAAAAATCGAGTTAAATTATAAAACATATAAACCTCAAATCAGTTAATTTTTTAGCATAACAAGATAGTAATTCTATAATTATTTTGCAAGTACAGTTACATTCTTTTCCGAATATATATTCATTTATATTTAGATTTATTAGAATTGGAATCAAACTGAATATTTATGTATATTCAGAACTTCAAAACCAAATGAACTGATCGAAGAATGAAGGAGATATGAAATGGGCAAAACAATTGATCGTATCGTTGAATTGTTGGGCAACGAAGCGGATTACCTACTGAATCATAAATGTAAGACCTTTCCAAAGGAGACCTTGCATTTACCCGGCCCTGATTTTGTAGACCGTATCGTCGCTCCCAGTGACCGGAATATAAACGTTATGCGGAACATGGAATGGATGTTTAACACAGGCCGCTTAGCCGGAACCGGGTATCTATCCATCCTTCCTGTAGATCAGGGTATCGAACACACAGCCGGTGCGTCGTTCGGCCCCAATCCCGAATATTTTGATCCGGAAAACATTGTTACACTGGCTATGGACGCCGGAGCCAATGCGGTTGCCTCTACTCTTGGCGTACTTGGATCGGTAGCCCGCAAATATGCCCATAAAATCCCTTTCCTGGTAAAACTGAATCATAATGAGCTGCTCACTTATCCGACAAAATACGACCAAATATTGTTTGCTCAGGTAGATCAGGCCTGGAACATGGGCGCTGTGGCTGTGGGTGCGACCATCTATTACGGTTCCAAAGAATCCAACCGGCAAATACAGGAAATCAGCGATGCCTTTCGTTATGCGCACGAACTGGGAATGGTTACGGTTTTATGGACCTATTTGAGAAACAGCGAATTTAAAAAAGACGGAACGGATTACCATCTGGCAGCCGACACAACCGGGCAAGCCAATCATTTGGGAGTTACTATCGAAGCCGATATCATCAAACAAAAACAAGCCGAAAATAACGGCGGATTTACCGCGCTCAAGTTTGGCAAAACCCATCCGGCAATGTACGAAAAATTAAGCAGCGACCATCCAATTGACTTAACGAGATACCAGGTAGCCAATTGCTATATGGGACGGTCCGGTTTGATTAATTCGGGCGGCGCCTCCGGAGAAAATGATCTGGCGCAGGCTATTCGTACCGCAGTTATCAATAAACGCGCCGGGGGTATGGGCTTAATTAGCGGACGAAAAGTGTTCCAACGTCCCCGCAAAGAGGGCGTTGCTTTAATGCAGGCTATTCAGGATGTATTTTTAGAGAAGGAAGTGACCATAGCATAAATTAAGAACAGGGGCTCCTCGTGTTCATTGCCGGTGTCTGTTCATCTGCCAAATGTAATACCCCGACAAGCCGAAGATGACCTTATTGCAGCGCCTTTTTTCCCGCAATGCGGGATCAGTCGAACGCTTGCCTAAGGGTAAATTGAATACTACAGGACAGTTGATACGCCAAGCGAAGGAGCCTCTTTTTACAGGGTTTAAGAAGGAAGATATCACCCCGTATGCTCTACTTAATTTCTCAGCCCAAATTCAGCACTCCCAGCCTGCTCAGTTTCCAACCGCTCAGCTCTGATTGCTCAGTAAGTATGAAAAGCGCTATTAATTCTGTTTTTGAAAGCAGTCAAACCGCACAATTCTGTTATTTGCCAAACTAATTTCTAAAAAGAATATTCGGTTAACGGATTTTTTTTTCATAAAAAAAAGTTATTTATAACAATCATGTAAATTTATTCAATTAATGTGATCCCAGTTATGTTTATTTCCCTGAGAGTTTAATATAATTATCCAAATACATAACTAAGTGAGGAGGCTTATATGCATTGTAATGTTTACCGTTTTCGTAACCAAAGGACTATTATTTATCTGTTTGTTTTATTTTCGCTCCTTTTATTTTCGACGGTTTCAGCCACGGACTTAGGACAATACCACCAAACCACTGTACCGGAAATATCATCGGCAGCAAGTTTTAATCGTGCCGTACAAAACGGGCAAATACAAATCCCTTCTATTCCGACCAATCCTCAGGCTACATCTTCACGGGCTGCGTATAAACCGAACTCAACTGCCGGTTTACCGTATATTGAGGGGTCGGTAACCGAATCGATTAATTATGACCAGAACGCCGGTCTGAACGGCGCCATGATTCCTCCCGATAATGCAGGGGCGGTAGGTCCGGACCATTTTGTTATTGCTGTAAATTCTGCTATCGAGTGGTATGATAAGAATACCCGTACACGTTTAAATCAACAGAGTCTGGGCAGCTTTTTCAGTTCAAATTCGCCGCAATTTACCGTATTCGATCCACGGGTACTTTGGGATGCATATAACCAGCGATTTGTTGTAATGGCCATTGAGCAAGACGACAACAGTGAAACTTCCATGATTCATGTTGCGGTTTCTCAGACCACGAATCCGCAGGATGGCTGGTATTTTCAAAAAGTGAATTCCGCAACGGATATTAACGGAAATAACAGCTGGGCGGATTACCCGGCTTTGGGCGTTAGCAGTGAAGCTTTTTATGTTACCGCCAATATGTTCGATTTTGCCGGTAGCAATTTTCAGGCTACAAGATTATGGATTTTTGATAAGGGATTATACAACGGTGTGGACACATCAACGGTAAATATATATGATCCTTCCACCGAAGCAGGGCTTTCCAGTCAAGCGTTCACCATCATCCCCGCCCGTATGCATGGCAGTCAACCGGCCGGTGTGGGCGTCTTTATGTTCAGTACCGAGTGGGATGACAATAATGGGAATAATGACTTAATTGCCTTATTCCGGGTGGATGATCCTTTAGGTAACAGCGGAGGTCCCACGTTTACAGCACAGTTTTTAAATCCTGGAGAAATTCATGATAACTCTGCCGGTGTACCGGATATGCCTCAGAATGGCACCAACACAAAAATTGACGCCGGAAGCGACCGGGCCCAGTCTGCCGCCTGGATGAATGATACCTTTGTAGGAGCATTTGTGACCAACCCTTCAACCGGCAGTGAGGCTGGTCAGGCAACGGTTTTCTGGTTTACGGTTAACACTTCCAACCTTTCATCACCGGCCTTGGATCAACAAGGCTATATTGATGGAGAAGATATCGCCGATACCACATCTACCTGCTATCCCGCTGTGGCCATTAATCAACACGGGGAAATCGGCATCGGCTTTTCCGCCTCCGCACCCAGTATTTATGCCGGTTCGTATTTTGCCGTTCACCAAACCACCGACGCGCCGGGCACCACTCAAGGCGCCCAGGTTATGCGCCCGGGAGAGGACTATTACATTCGTACATTTCTCTTCGGATTAGGCAGAAATCGCTGGGGGGACTACAGTTCCATAACAGTAGATCCTTCCGATACAACCAGTTTCTGGGTCTTTAATCAATACGCAATGACCAGGGGTTCGTCCAGCGGCGGAGAAGACGGGCGCTGGGCTACCACTTTTGCTAAAGTCATTCCCAATGGTATTGTCTCGGATATTACGGAAACCAACCGGCCACAGAGTCCGGCTCTGTTTTCTCTGGAACAAAATTATCCCAATCCGTTTAATCCGGAAACCGTTATCAGGTACCAACTACCGGAAGCCGGACCGGTACAACTTTCTGTGTACAACGCTTTGGGGCAAAAAGTGCAGGAGCTGG
>DRQG01000082.1 GCA_011369465.1 Caldithrix abyssi | reverse complement strand
GATCGCGGCGAAAACAAAGTGATTAAATTTGACCGCAACGGCGTGCCGCGGCGCGCTTTCGGTTACTATGAATCGGGGGAAGGCGAGCTGGAAGAACCGCAGCAACTGGAAATACAGAACAACAGCTATGTACTGGTCAGCGACTTGTCCCGCGGTTCGCTTATGGTGTTCGATTTTTTTGGTAATTTTATCCGCGAGCTGAAAACACCTGAGATGAAAGGCCCTGCCGGACTGGCCGTGGACCGGGATAACCGCGTCTTTATCACCGACCACGTGGCCAATAAAATTTTCATTGTCTCCGGAGATCTGCGACAGGTGTATGACCTGCCTTTGCGACTCACCCAACCGCCAACCGGACTGCGTGATGTGGCCGTCTGGAATGAAGCGGGTAGCAAACAGCCTGCCCTTTTGTATCTGATCGACGATAATCAGATTGTCTTTGGGAAATTAGTGAATGAATAACCGCCGGCCGCGTCTTCGCCTTGCATTTCTGTTCGTAGTTATTTTTATGGCGCACTTACCCGTCGGACAGGCGCAAACCATCGTCCCGCCCTCCTTTTGGCTGGTAGACAGCACTATCGTGGTAGATCGCTCCGATTACGTATTCCATTTCCCGACACAGCATTTCCCCCAAATATCCACTTTGCAAATCAGCAAAAACAGATCTATTCTGCGCGAAGGGCTGGACTATCGTTTAACGGGCCAGGACAGCGTCGATTTTTACGGGCTGCTGCAACAGGGCGACACCCTGCGCATCCGTTACCGGCGGCTGCCGATCGCCCTAAAAAGACATTTTACCCTGTACAGCCGCGATTCGCTGCAAACAGCCGATACTACCGACAGCGCCGGGGCGCGGCAGCCGGTGTGGAAAATCAACTTTGAAAATCCCTTCACCGGTATCCGCTCCGATCTGCAGACCAGCGGCAGTATTATGCGCGGCGTGAATATCGGCACCAACCGCGACCTGACGCTCAATTCCGGGCTGAATGTGGCACTATCCGGTAAACTGACCGACAACGTGGAAATTGTAGCCGCCCTGACCGATGAAGCCACGCCCATCCAGCCCGAAGGCAACACACAAACCTTGCAGGAGGTGGACAAAGTCTTTGTACAGTTCAAAACCCCCTACGTGAACGGCACGGTGGGAGATTTTAATCTGATGTACCGCAACACCCAGTTCAGCAACCTCAGCCGTAAATTGCAGGGACTCACCTTGCTGGGTAATTATAACCGGTATTCCGCCGGCGTCACCATCGCCTCCACGCGCGGCTTTTTTAACCGCGTGCAATTTATCGGGCAGGAGGGCAATCAGGGCCCCTACCAGCTTACCGGGAAAAACGGCGAACGGGAAATCATCGTGCTGGCCGGAACAGAGCGGGTGTGGATCGACGGCAAACAGATGCTGCGCGGTGAAGACAACGATTATGTGATCGAATACGGCAACGGACAAATTACGTTTACCACCCGGCGGCTGATCACCAGCGAATCCCGCATCGAAATCGATTTTGAATATTTCCCGGCCATTCAAAAATACAATCGCAATGTGTACAGCGGATTGGCCGCCAGTTCGCTTTTGAGCGATGAGTTGAAGCTGAACGTGCGCTACTACCGCGAAGCCGATGATCCCGATCAGATATTGCAGGAAGGCGGCGGCCTTACCGAGGAAGAAAAAGAGATTATCCGCAATGCCGGAGACGATCCTTTAAAGGCTTACGTGCCGGGCGAAACATTCAAACCGGACACATCTGGGAATTACAGCAAAATTGATACGCTGCTGGACGGAAATCCCTACAGCTATTTTAAATATGTGGGCAGCAATAACGGTTTGTACATTGTCCGCTTTTCTTATGTGGGACCAAACAACGGCGATTACGTCCGCGATCGGCTGGGCGTGTACCGCTGGGTGGGGCTCAAAAAAGGCGATTATGCGCCGGTGCGCCTGCTGCCCCTGCCGGTGGATCACCAAACCGCCGACATGCAACTGGAATGGTCGCCGTCGCAGCGTTTCAAATTGCAGGCCGAATATGCCCGCAGCCGTCTGGATAAAAACCGTCTGTCCGGTTTGAACGACGTCGATAACAGCGGAAACGCTTTTATGCTCACCGGAACGCTAAAAGAACAATCGCTTCGACTGGGCGCCGCCGATTTGGGCAAGCTCGATTTTGATCTGGACGCCAAGTATGTGGACAAGCAGTTTCAGTCGGTGGACCGCATTGTCCAGCCGGACTACCAGCGTTATTGGAATCTGCTGCCCGGTTTCCAAACCTCCACGGAAGAGCTGAGCTTACAGGCCAACGGCGTGTATCGCCCGGTGCCGCAGCTTAAACTGGCCGGTAACCTGGGGCATCTGCAAAAAACCGATCTTAAATCGCAGCGTATGCTGGGCCTGCTGGAATACACCCGCGATTCCGATTTCAGCACTTTATGGCGTTACGAATACATAGGCAGTACTTTGCCGCGGCAGGGCGTTACCAATAACTGGCAGCGCTATCACGCCGATGCCGAAAAGGCTGTCTGGAAATTCAAACCGGCCCTGCTGTTCGATTCCGAATGGCGCAAGGTTTATCAGCCGGCCTATTTGAGCGGTTTTAAATTTTATGATTACGGTATGCGGCTGGGTTTGATCCACTGGAAATATTTTACCGGTCAGATCAAATTAACCCGGCGGGATGACTATATTTATGATATCGAGCAGTACAAGCGGCTGGCCTTTCAGGCGCGCAGTTTAACCGGCCGGATGTTTTTTAAGCTTCAAAACATCCGCGAGACGACAGCCAGTTTGGAAATCGTACACCGTCAAAAAACCTTCGCAGATGAATTTAAAAAAGTGAAAGTGGATACGATAAAACTGAAATATGTGGATCCTACGGTGCAGGATACAGTATGGCAGGACCGCACAACGAATCTGGCCGATTTACGGCTGAGCCACTCGCGCTGGAAAAAGGCGGTGTATCTTTCTTTGCAGTATCGGGTTTCCACCAAACAAACGGCGCTTAAGGAAAAAGTTTATCTGGATGTGGGCGAAGGGCGCGGTAATTTACGCTACGATGAAGATCTGGGCGAGTATGTGCCCGATCCCGACGGAAAATACATTTTGTTTATTCTGCCTTCGGGTAAATTTGAACCGGTCACCAATTTACAAACCGCCTTACGCTTAAGACTCGACCCGGGCCGCTACTGGCGCCGGGGCGGAACCAGAACGCAAAAAGTGCTGGCCGCCCTGAGCAGCGAAACCTATCTGCGTGTGGAGGAAGAGACCAAAGAGGACGACATCTGGGCTATCTATTTTTTGAACCTGTCCAAATTTCAGGGCGCGCAGACCATCCGCGGCACCATCCAGTTCAGCGAAGATCTGTATATTATGCGCCGCAACCGTAATTTGTCTTTCCGCCTGCGTTACCGTTACGATAAAAACCGTCTGAATCAATTTTTAGACGCCGGAGAAAACGAAGACCGGGCCGGCAATGAGTGGGGCCTGCGTACCGACTGGCGTCCCGGCGGGCGTTTTAACAATCAGACCGAATTACGCCGCAAATTTATTTTGCGAAATTCCCCCGCCAATCCCATCCGTAACCGGAATATTATCGGTTGGTATGTAACGCAAAAAATATCCTACCGGCCCACCGGCCGCATTGAACTGGGTTTGGAGGGCGAGTACGGCAACGAAAACAATCGGGCGGAAACTTACCCCATCCGTCTGTGGTATGGCGCGGTTAAAGGCAGATTCAGCTATGCCCTGCCCGCTAAAGGCCGGTTGAGCGGCGAGTACAATATTCAAAACGTACAGATAACCCACAACCCGCTCAACCTGACCGTTCCCTTTGAGATGGCCAACGGTAAAAAAGAGGGCTTAACCCAAACATGGCAGTTACGCGCCGAATACAACGTGGCCAAAAATATTCAATTTACCCTGTTTTACACCGGGCGCAACGAAGCCGGCTTTGACCGGGTCATCCATTCCGGGCAGGCCGAAGTACGGGCTTTTTTTTAGAGGGCGGCGATTATTCTTCCAGAAATTTTTCCGCGTCCAAAGCAGCCATACAACCCGAACCCGCCGCCGTTATGGCCTGGCGATAGATTTTGTCCTGCACGTCGCCGGCGGCAAAAACGCCTTCTATATTGGTTTTGGTCGTGCCCGGTTTCGTAATGATGTAGCCGGTTTCGTCCATATCGATTTGCCCCTCAAACACCTTTGTGTTGGGGATATGACCGATGGCCATAAAAACGCCGTCCACTTTCAGTTCGCTGGTTTCGCCGGTTTTGGTGTCTTTCAGTCGCACACCGGTTACAAATTCGTCGCCCAGAATTTCATCCACCACCTTGTTCAGAGCAAATTCTATTTTGGGATTCTCTTCGGCTTTTTTGATCATAATTTTGGAAGCGCGGAAAGCGTCGCGGCGGTGCACAACGGTTACCTTGCTGGCAAATTTGGTCAGGAAAGTGGCCTCTTCCATGGCCGAATCGCCCCCGCCAACCACGATAACTTCCTTATCTTTATAGAAGAATCCGTCACAGGTGGCGCAGGCCGAAACGCCTTTGCCCATTAAGCGGGTTTCCGATTCGATACCCAGCCAGCGGGCCGAAGCGCCGGTGGCGATAATAACAGCATCGGCTGTGTAGCTGCCGCCATCGCTTTCGATTTTAAAAGGGCGTTGTGACAAATCTACTTTGGTGACCAGTTCAAATTTGGCCTCGGCGCCAAAACGGGTGGCCTGTTCGCGCATGTCTTCCATCAACTGCGGGCCCTGGATGCCGCTGGGAAAACCGGGAAAATTTTCCACCTCGGTGGTGATGGTTAACTGCCCGCCGGGCTGATTGCCCTCCAGAATAAGCGGGTTCAGATTGGCGCGGGCCGTGTAAATGGCCGCCGTTAATCCGGCCGGGCCGGAACCGATAATCACTACTTTATAATGTTTTGCATCTGCCATTCTATATCTCCTTAGTTTTCTTTGTTCGCTTCTTTTTCCGTGTAAAGACGAAGTTAACAACCGTTCATTACAAATACCATATCTGCCTAAAATAATTTGTTAAAACGTTTGATGCAAATATGCCGGGCAGGTTACAACAAAGGGAGAGCGGGGGGTATTTGGCTACGCCGTCATTTATGGTCATTTACTCGCTTCGCTCGTGTCATAGATTGTAACCATAGACACGAACGAAGTGAGTAAATGACAGGGCTTCCTAATGACACGAGCGAAGCGAGTAAGTGACGGCAATGCCAAATGACAATAATTTTGTCCCGCAAAAACAATTATATAATTTATGACAGCGCCATCTTTTTCCTCTTGCTTTTCCCTGCTGCTTTTTTTATATTTTGGTGTACGTTTGTATATGTTAACAAATAAGGAGCCGCTATGACCTTCGAAGACATCTTCGAACCCATCGAGGTCATCAGCCATTTCAGGGACGGGCAGTTGAAACCGCTGCGCTTTAAATGGAACGGACGGGTGTATAAAATTAAACAGCTCAACGGGCACTGGGTCAGCCATCAGGGATATAACAAACAGCATCACTATTCGGTGATTTCCGACAGCTCGGATTATTTTGAACTGCAGTTCGACAGTTCGGATTTTCAGTGGCAGGTGGCCCGCGTGTGTTTGGACGGATGACAGATATAAAAGGGGGGGATATTTGTGGTCAAGAAATTATATATTTATCCTGAATAGTTTTTATATATAGGGTCATGTGTTGTCATTTATAGTCATGGATTGTTATTTGGGCTGCGCCTGGTATGGTGTTGTCGTATGGCATAGCTATCCTAAATGATCAGCAGCTAATTAAATTACGATATATATTCCCCCTTAGAAAAGGGGGGTAGGGGGTTGTAAAATCGTCTTATAAATTGTCTTTATGTTTTGCGTAAAACACCCCCTTAGTCCCCACGCCACGGCGCACAAGCCTTAATAGGGGGAAACTCGTAAACACTGATATTTTACGTAGTCTTTTCTATCTATTTAGGACAGATGTGGTCGTATGTCATTTATAAAATATAAATAAATTATGGGGAAGCAAATGGCACCACTGGAAAATCTACAGGTTTATCAATTAGCCATGGAAATAGCGGAGGACATCTGGGCATTCGTTATAAACTGGAATTATTTCGCCCAGGACACTCTGGGAAAACAATTGGTACGCGCCGCTGATTCCGTTGCCGCCAATATAAGCGAAGGATTTGGCCGGTTTTTTTATAAAGAAAATCGACAATTTTGCTACTACAGTCGCGGGTCGCTTTCCGAGGTTAAAACATGGCTTACCAAAGCACATAATCGCAGATTAATTGACGATGAAAGTTTTGACGCGTTCATCAAAAAAATTGATACGCTCTCGGTTAAATTAAACAATTACATCAAATCAATCGGTAAAAATCGTTGAGGAGCCCAACACATAACATGAGCGAAGCGAATACCTGACACCGCAGGTAAATGACAACATCAATCAAAATATAAATTTTATAATTCGACAAGATAATGAATGGTCGTTTCAAAACAATATTCCATATAGACGCCGACGCTTTTTTTGCCTCGGTGGAACAGGGGTTTAACCCGCTGCTGCGCGGCAAGCCGGTTATTGTTGGCGGCAAACCCGACCAGCGGGGAGTCGTGCATACGGCCAGTTACGAAGCCCGCGCCCGCGGCATTTGTACCGGTATGCCTCTGGTTAAGGCCAAAGCCCTGTGCCCGCAGGCGGTTTTTTTAAAGGGCGATTACGAGCATTACCGGGCCGTATCGCAAATTTTTCAGGAAATCTACCTGCGCTTTACCCCCAAAGTGGAATTCACTTCGCTGGACGACGCCTATCTGGATTTGACCGGCGCCCTGCATCTGTATCCCTCGGCCGAATGGGTGGGGCGGGCCATCATGCGCGAAGTGGAAAAACGCACCGGCGTGAGCATTTCCGTGGGTATTGGTTCCGGCAAGGCCATTGCCCGCATTGCTTCTTCGCTTAAAAAGCCGCGCGGACTGGTGCGGGTTCCGCCGGGAAAGGAGCGCGCTTTTTTGGCCGATTTACCGGTGGATGTTCTGCCCGGCATCGGGCGTATGGCCAAGGAACGGCTGACCGATTTGCACATATTTAAAGTGGGCGAACTGGCCGCCCTGCCCCGTCTGATACCGGAACAGCTTTTCGGCAAAAACGGCAAAACCTTGTGGGAGCTGGCCAACGGCATCGACCCGCGCGAAGTAAAACGCCGGACCATTCCCCGGCAAATCAGCCGCGAAACCAGCTTTGAAGAAGACACCGCCGATATGCGCCTGATTAAAGGCACTTTGCAGTATTTAACCGAACGTATCGCCAAAAAACTGCGCGAGCAGGAGCTCACCTGCCGCACGCTGGCCGTCAAAATCCGTTATTCCGATTTCCGGCGCCACGCCCGCAGCCAAAGCCTTGACGCGCCCAGCAACGACGCCGGACAGTTGTTCCGGCAGGCCGAGGCCATTTTTGACGCTCTGCGTTTACGGCGCGTTCGCATCCGCCATGTGGGCGTGGCCGCCAGCCATATCGAACCGGCGCGTTACCAGCAGTTTTTATTCAAGGAATCGCTGCGGCAGGAATCGCTCAACAGCGCGGTAGACGAAATACGCCGGCGTTTCGGATTTATGGCCCTGCTGCCCGCCGACACCCTGGAGTTGCGGTGCAAATACCGCATGGATCGCCACGGCTATATTCTGCACAATCCCGCGCTGACCAGATAATCTAAAATCAATGTTCAATCATTCGTGAGCACTAAATTTAAACAAAGAACCCACCGCAACGGTTATTCCCGAGCCCAGCAGGACATACCACGTCCAGTGGATCAGCGGCGGTTGGTTCACCAAAATAGGAACAAGACTGACGGCCAGCATGGAAAGGATGCCTGCGGAAAAACCGAGGATGGCGCTTTTTTCGTTTACCTTTTTGGAAAGCAGCCCCAACAGAAAGGTGCCCAACAGCCCGCCGTAGGTAATGGAGGCAATACCCAGCGCGATTTCCACCACCGATTGGGCCAACTCGATAAACAGAAAGGCCACCAGGACAAGGATAAGACCGGCAATCACCGTAAAGATGCGCGACACCAGCAGTTCTTTCTGCGGCGAAATATCTTTGCCGGTGAGCGGTTTATACAAATCGAACATCGCCGAGCCGGAGAGCGAGCTCATCGATCCGGCCAAAGTGGACATGGCCGCGGCAAATAACCCGGCTACGATTAATCCTTTAAGGCCCGCCGGCAAAGCGTGTATGATAAAATAGGGGAAGATTTCATCCGGTTTATGGAAAGGGGCCTGCGGGTCGGTGAGCGCGATGCCGTTGTAAAATTTGTACAGCAGCAAGCCCACTCCCAAAAAAAGCGCAAACTGAAATATCACAATCAGGCCGCTGGTAATAATGGCCTTTTGGCTGTCGCGTAAATTCCGGGTGGTTAAAAGACGCTGAACAATGAGTTGATCCGTACCGTGCGAAGCCATGGAGAGAAACATCCCCCCAAGCAGAGAACCGACAAGCGTGTACGGTTCGCGAAAGAATCCCGGCAGAGAGCCTCCACCGCTCAGATTGAACAGTTGTAATTTGTCTCCCAGGGAATCCAGGCTGAAATCCGCCGGCATTTTACCGATCAGTACGAACAGCGCCAGTAAAGCGCCGCCCACATAAATAGTCATTTGCAAAACATCCGCCCAGATAATGCCTTTTACGCCGCCGGTATAGGTGTAAAAGAAGGAAACCAGCGCGATAATGACGATGGATATCAGATAAATATCAAAATCGGACATTGTTGCAAAATAGGACGAGGTACGAAAGATAACCGCCAGAGGAATGGCCGTGGCAAACAGACGCACACCGTCCGCCGCGATGCGTGTAAACAAAAAAACGGTGGAGGCAAAACGCCGGGTTTTAAAGCCGAAACGTTCTTCCAGAAAAGCGTAGGCGGTAACCAGATCGCCTTTTTTATAGGCCGGTAAAAATAAAAACGCAATTACAATGCGGCCCAGCAGATACCCAAAGGTAACCTGCAAAAAATTGAGATTGGCCAGATAGGCCAGCCCCGGCACGCTGATAAAGGTTAAACTACTGGTCTCGGCCGCCACTATGGAAAAAGAAACCGCCCACCAGGGGACGCTTTTCCCGCCGAGGAAATAATCTTTGGTGGATTTTTGTTTACCTCCGGAAAAAGAACCGATGATTGCAACAACAATCAAATACACAACAATAATTACCACATCAACAATAGTGATGCCCATACGCCGTTATCTCGTTTTTTCTATTGGTAGATTTTTCGACTTTATATTAAGACAAACAAATATTTACTAAATATAAGGCAATTTACGAATTAGTAACTAATTTTTTTTGCAAACGATACGATAACAAAAATGGACTTATTAAAGAAATGAATACAAATTTACAGGGATCGGAATAAATGAAAAAAGCTCTGATTGTGGACGACGAAGAATCCTTGCGGGAAATCATTGCCGAAGTACTAAGTTTTCTGGATATCGAATGCTATAGTGCAGAGGACGGTAATAAAGCCATAGAACTGGTAAAATCCAAAGCAGACGACATTGGCCTGGTCCTGATTGATCTCAATATGCCCGTCCTCTCCGGTGAAGAAACCTATCAGCAGATTAAGCCCTATCTGAACGGCTGCCCCATTATTTTTATGTCCGGCTACTCGGACAGCCAGTTAGACCAAAACCTCAGAGAAAAGGTTCATTTCATTAAAAAGCCGTTCACTATTATGCAGTTAAAAGATAAAGTAAGCGACGTTTTGAATACCGGTTAATGTATCGGTTTTTATTCTTCAACAATAAACAGACGGCCGCTGAGGAAATCCATGATCCACAGGCGGCCTTTTTTATCTTTTCTTATTTGATTTAATCGATACACACAATCGGCAAACTGCCCTGTTAAATAAAACGAGTTGTTGGTATGATCAAAGCGGGTATCGCCGTACGGATAGTTCGATTGCCACACCGTCTCAAACCGCTCGTTCTGCGGATCAAAATTTAACAGATAAAAAGCGTCCGGAGCGTGCGCGGTAATCCATAGTTTTTTGCCATCGGAATAGAGATTATCCGGCCTCGCCCCTTCTGCCGGAACCGGCCATTGTTTTTCCGATTCGCCTATGCGCGTCAGTATATTTTCCGAATGGCTCAGGCAGTACACCTGTCCTCCCAAACCGGCCAGTTTAACAGGATGTTCCGGACATTTTACGGTGCGCGTGTTCCCGTTTTTTTTATTAACTACGCTTATACTGTTTTGCAGGAAATTAGACACATAGATCTGCGCCGAATCAAAATACAAATCGCTGGGTGAGGGGCCGACGGCAATTTTTGACAGTTGTCCACCATCAACCAAATCGATAATTTGTAAATAGCCCGGCAAGGTATCCGCTTCGGCCGCTTTTCCCACATACAGCCTGTTTAGCGGCTCATCATATTTCAAGATACGCTGAATGGTTTCGCGGCTTACCGTATCCGGCAAAACCAGACGTTCTCTGGCGTTAAATTCGCGTACTTCGTCCTTGAGGATGGTTAAAAATTGCGGTTCTTTGCCCCAACTGTTTTGCAGGGCATAGAGGCGTCCCTCTTTATCCACAATAATCCTTTGAGCCAGCCGGGGTATGCGTCTGTTCCAGATGTTTAAATCATTTTTATCAATACGCATTATTCCATCTTTGGCCCCCCAGATGTACACATCGGGCCAGTATGATTGATGCGGCCCGTAAGAAACATAAATATTTTCTTCTTTGCTGTAGGCCGCCTGATGAGGATAATCGAATGGCAGCGGATGGATTTGGAAGGTACCGTCGGGTTGAACCCTGGCCATCTGATCTTCGGAATTGAAGACTAAAAAATCTTCCGATCCCGGCAGTTGAATAAGATCAACCGGAGCCCAACCGGTATATATTTTTTGTTTGTGCCGGTTGTGCGTGCTTATAAAAGTAACCGCCGCGCCAAAAGTGCCATTGACCGCGGTAGCCCCAATCGGGATATACAAATTTCCGTTATTGGGATTAAAACACATGGTAAAGGTATGCGGTAAAATACCCAGATCAGGAATCCGTCCGATAAACTTTCGCGCAGTCAGATCGATGATTTCAATTTCACCATAAGCCCAGCTGGCCACATACAAACGGTTGTTTTGCGCGTCGATCGCCGAGGCGTCGTTGCCGTAGAGGGGCAGGGCAACTTCGCTGAGCGTGCCTCCCCGCCGAAAATCAACCACATGCAGCGATGGGTGGTTATCGTACGGAATATAAATTTCATCCCGCAGTGGATTATAATTGATGCCGACCGCCTCGGTAAATGAGGGCAGATCAACGACCATATCCCGTCCGTTCTGCAGATCTATTTTTATAGCCTGCTTTACCCGGCGGCGGGCGTTTTCAATCACAAGATAGAAGTGATGGGTCTTTTTATTCACACCGGCCCAATGCCAGCGGGCTCCCGGTTGTACCGGTAAGGTTCTTTTTTTGCGCAGTTTAAGTGTTTTCAGATCAAACCGATACAGCAACCCCGTGTAACCGTCCACGGCAAAAACACTGTTTAGCTGCTCATCAACCAGCACTTTGCGAATGGGCGGCGGCGGGGTCTGGTTCAGATTACGCAACGGTTCTTCTTTTTCTGCCCATTCCACATAAGTAATCTCATTATTTCGCGGATCGATCACCGCCATTCTGCGGCTTTCACGCCCTACCAGAAAGGCCCGTCCGTCTGCGGGATTTACGGCCACCATTTCGTATTGTTTGTCCGTGGCGATACTGCGCGCGCGGCCTGTTTCCGGATTTGCGATATGCAGGCAATGATCGCCGATTAAATAAACCTGTCCGTTTTGCGGGTTATGGGTAAAACTTTCTTCTTTCAGATGCTGTATGGCTCTGGAAGTCAGCGGAATATTTTGAACGGAATGGTTGTCACCCGAAATGACCGACACAGCGGAAGATTGCGTGTGAGCCACCAGTATCCGGTTACGTTTCGCGTCCGTCCTAACCAGCAAAGGCCCGGCAGCGTTTATATTCAAACCGGCTGCAGGAAGAAAATTAACTTCTGTTATCCGATAGCTTCCTGCCTGCAATACGGAAAAAAATGAGAAGAAACATACAAAGATGAATTTTAACATACCGATACCCAGATCTATGAATAATACTAATCATGAATTTGCTACTTGCCGGGAATGGCGTTGATTTGCGTGGTATCCCATATTTGTTTTAATCCCTGTTCCAATCCGCGCACC
This sequence comes from Caldithrix abyssi, assembly GCA_011369465.1. Lineage (GTDB taxonomy): Bacteria > Calditrichota > Calditrichia > Calditrichales > Calditrichaceae > DRQG01. Next base: position 16,975 of record DRQG01000082.1, on the reverse strand, counting down.
TGCCCCCTGCTGCGTTCATTGGGATAGCCCAGACAGTGGGCAATATAGCGTACGCCGTCAATGGTGCGGTCGCGGTTAATGTGCTGGTGCCCATACACATGAATAACCGATTTTAAGCGTCGAATCTGTTTTTCGATAAGCGTACTGCCGGCAACGCGGCTGAAATTAAATGGCGGATTGCGATCGAATTTCCTGATGCGTTCCAAATCACGCTGACGGTTTTCACTGAACATCACATCCTGGCGGGGCAGAAAATGGCTGAAGCTGATAACCGGTGCATCGTATTTTTGTTCCACTATGTTGCGCGTATTTTGATAAAAATAGGCAGACGGGCCTACATCGTTAAACGGCCATCGAATGTAGTAATTGTCTGCCCACATACGGTTATCCGCATCTTCCCCCGGTTTATGGAGGTATAAAGTATCCTCACCCTCGTGCGGCTGCGCATACCAGCTTAAAAGCGGAACCACCCATACTGCAGAAGGGTCACCCGCCTCACCTGTTCTTTGGGGTTCAATTGTAATGTCCGCTTCGCGGCATAAGGACAGTACATGCTCCAGTTTTTCCAGCGAGTCGTTAAAATTGCCGTTGTTTAGCCATAGGTCATGATTTCCCGGAACGAAAAACAGCCGGGCAAAACGACGTCGTAAATCCGCCAACATATTTTGCAAATTGTTCGGATCATGCGTAATATCACCGGCAAGGATGAGCGCATCCTCTGTATATTCCTGATGAGACAATCGTTGAAGCCATATACTGTTTTCTTCAAAATCAATATGGATGTCAGAAATAATGAACAGACGCATTCCGTTTCCTTATACAGCTTAATATCCTTTTCTTATCTGGAAAAAATAGAATAGAGCAGCTAACAAAACAAATAAATTTTTATGTTTCGTTTTTTAATTCAGGAATACAAAGCTTCCTTTTCCGGGTTACCCAGGCCGGCCTGGATTCTGGCGCTGGCGGCATTCATCAACCGCAGCGGCTCGATGGCGTTGTTTTTTTTAACCCTGTACCTGACGTCTCAAAAGGGCTTATCGCCGGGAGAGGCCGGGCGTATGATCAGCTTGTACGGTCTCGGCGCTATGATAGGTTCTTTTACTGGCGGTCGTTTAAGCGACCGGTTGGGAGCGGTACGGGTGCAAATGCTGAGTTTTTTCTTGAGTGGTATCGGTTTTGTAATTCTGGGCTATCTAAATCGCCCGTTTATTATCAGCATTTTCATTTTTTTTCTAGCCGTCATTTCGGAAACTTCGCGACCGGCCAACATCAGCGCTATGGCAGAGGCCTGCCCCCCTGCTATGCGGGCGCGGGGTATGGCGTTGAACCGATTAGCTATTAATTTTGGGATGGCCATTGGCCCTGCCCTGGGCGGGTTTCTGGCAACCATAAATTATATCTATCTTTTTTGGACCGACGGTATAACCTGGATAGCGGCCGCTTCTGTTCTATTCTTTTTCTTCAGAGAAAAAAGCCATCTCTATACTAACAGGAAAAAGGAGCTGTCGCAACCAGTCCGTTCTCCTTACAAAGACAGGGCCTACCTTTTCTCTCTATTTCTTTTGTTAGGTCTTGGGCTGCTTTTTACACAAATCTTCAGTACCTGGCCATTATATTTAAAATCTGTTTATGCTCTAAAAGAAAATCATATCGGTTTATTGTCCGGTTTTAACGCCGTTCTGGTTACTCTTATTGAGATGCCTTTGGTTTACCGAATGGAAAAAAGAAACACTATTACCATTATGGCGGCAGGATCGCTTTTTCTGTATGCCGGGTTTGTCCTGCTTCCGTTAGGGCATACTCTTTCTTTTGCATTTTTTACTGTCTTGATCTGGACAATCGGCGAGATGCTTATTTTTCCTTTGTTCAGCGGTTGGGTGGCTAACCGGGCCGGTGATAAAAATCGGGGACAATATATGGGCTTATTCACTTTTATTTTTGCCCTGTCTTTCGTTTTAGGCCCATTTTTTGGCACTTTGATGTATGAACAAATCGGGCCGGATCAGCTATGGTACGGGTTTGGCGTACTTGGAGTGATCGTATCTCTTGGATTCATCGGCCTAAAAAGATTTCTAACAAAAGAAATATCCGGGAAATAATTTCTGATAAAATTTAAATGTTACACTTAATTTTTATCAAAGATAGAACGGATTTTTTGAGCCAGACTATTTCCCGTGTACGGCTTCTCGATGAAATTAACACCTTTTACGAGATGTCCCCGCTTTACAATATAATTATCCGTATAACCCGATGTATAAAGCACCTGTAGCGAGGGCATGTGTTTTATTAGTTTTTCTGCCAGTTCACTGCCACTCATTCTTGGCATCACAGCATCGGCAATTAAGAGGTCTATGGCTTTTTTTGTCTTTTGTACAATTTGCAGGGCTTGTTCGCCGTTTGCAGCGGCCAGTACGGTATAGCCTAGCATTTCGAGGGCGGAAATGGTAAAACTGCGCACGTTCTCATCGTCTTCTACCAACAAAATGGTTTCATTACCTCTGAGTACAGGTTGTTCCTTGCTTTCTTCGGGTTTTGTTTCTACCTGTTTGCGGGTGGATGGCCAATATATATCAAATCGCGTACCCGTATCCGGTTTGCTGTGCACATAAATACTGCCGCCGTTTTGTTTTACGATTCCATATACCGTGGCAAGGCCCAAACCGGTTCCATCCGATTTAGTGGTAAAAAAGGGTTCGAATATTTTTTCCCGAGTATGTTCATCGATACCTTTACCAGTATCGCTGACGCTTAAGCGGATATATTTCCCCGGCTTACTTCCCGGATGCTCAGAGGCAAATTTTTCGTCCAATACTGTACTTTTCGTTTCTACCAAAATACGTTTTAGCGGTAAACGGCCTCGCTTATCTAAAATCGCATCCCGGGCATTTACGATCAGGTTCAACATAATTTGCTCTATCTGAGAAGGATCGGCTTTAATAGGCGGAAGATTCTCCGAAAGCTGAAATTCCAGATCAATATCCGCGCCCACAAGGCGCTTTAAAATTTCCCTGTTATCCTTAATGATCGTATTTAATTGAACAATGCGGGGGTTAATGATTTGTTTCCGGCTGAAAGCCAGTAATTGACGGATCATATCGCGGGCGCGTTGTCCGCCTTTTAAAATTTGTTGAATATAGGGATACATTGGATTCTTTTCGGGCACCTGGGCCAAAATCAATTCCGCATACCCGTTAATCACCGTCAGCAGATTATTAAAATCATGGGCAATGCCTCCGGCCATCAAACCGACCGCTTCCATTTTTTGCGCCTTTTGCAGATGGGCCGAGCTAAAGGTGCTAAACCCCCTATTTTGTCGAATAGCCGCATAACTGATGATTTTTCCACTTGTATCAAAAACAGGAAAAAAGGAGGTTTCATATCCTTCAAGATAGTGAATGCTTTCCTGTTGTTCTGCTTCTGTGCTTCCACGTTCGATAATTTCTTTAAATTGTTCGATAAACGTATCTGCTTCACCGATTAAATTCAGATCCCATAAATTGCGACCCTCTATCCGCTCAACCTGTATTTCCGCATCCTGAAGAAAAGCGTCGCTGGCAAAAGAAATTTTTCCTCCGGCATCGGTAATTATTACCCAGGCATCCATTTTTTCGACAACGGATCGCAGGCGAATTAATTCCTGAACTACACGCCGGTTTCCGGTGATATCCCGGGCAATGCCCTGAGTACCCAAAAACTGACGGTTTTTCTGCGACTCTTCGGCATACAGTCCTTCCGCTTCCAGCAGAAAAAACCGGCTACCGTTGCCGTTTGTACTCAGTTTATTGTTTTTTTCCAGATTTCTTAACTGCTCCTTTGTAAGTAACCGGATTTCCATCGAGTGTGTGCGCCGTTCACCGGAGCGCCGTTCACGAATATTATAATAGGCCCGGTCACGATCATCCGGGTGCACCAGATCGATAATATTTTGACCGATCAGTTCGGATTGCCGGTATCCGTATCCGGAAATAGTATCGTTAATATAGGTTATCTTACCTTCCGGGTTTAACTGGTAAATAATGTCCGGAGCGTTTTTTAAAATTGCATTTAGATAAATATGCGGGTGTTCAAAATCCGACTTCATACTAAGATGAGAATGTTCTCCTGTTCGCGGTCTGTTTAAAGGTGATGATGAAGAAATATGACTTTTATTGGCATCATTTGTAAAATCCATTTATACTCCCGATTAAACGTCCATGTTTGTCTCAATATATGTTACCCTATATATGTCTCCATATCTTTATTTATCATCCTTGCGGTAGTTTTTTTCTTCTTAATGAAGAACTGCTTTTTAACCCTGTGTGTCCAATAATTCGTAAACTTTTTGTTTTAACGCTGGCATAAAAAACGGCTTTTCGTAAAAACGATCTTTAAATAAATGCCTGGCCCTTCTTGCCAGATCCGAATCCGGAAAGGCGGATATAAGAATAAAGGGGATCCTGGTACGCTTGCTTTTCACTTTATTGATCAGCTGGATTCCATCGCCTTTGTTCAAATAGACATCGGTGATAACAATATCAAAATCGAAAGCCCTAAGAGCACTAAGTGCTTCATTAAAATCGGTGGCATAAATTACCCTAAATCCTTCATCCTCCAGTTCAAAACGTAGTGCCTGCCTCACAGAGCGTTCATTATCAACAACTAAAACCGTCGGCCTGTCCATTTGTATCTCCCGATTTTTTTTATTCACTATGCGCAATATTTATGCCATAAAGGAAACGATAATTAATATATTCGGATTGGTTTCTTAACCGATTAATTTTGATGTTTCCTGTGGAAGAAATAACAAATTACTTTATCGGGAAAACAATGTTATTTGTATATATTTCAATATGTTACAGAATCTTCCGCCAAAACCAGGCTGACTTAATTTTCGACAATTAAGATGAGAATTAATATCCTTATTTTGTTTTATTGGTTACAATTTTAAAATTTCTTTATAATGGATAAAACAAAAATTCACATTTTGTCAATAATCATTCACACTATGTGAACTTTCATTCCTTTTTACGAATATTAAGCTGATTAAGCTTTTTGTTCAGCCACTCTCTTGATATTCCTGAACGTTTGGCCACTTCGCTTTTTTTCCAGTACGAATCATTTAGCAGTTTCAGGAAGTACTCTCTTTCAAAGCGGGCTACAGCTTCCTTGTGTTTCAGCCGGAAAATATTTGCAGAACTTGTGTTTACCGTTTGTGATGAAAAAAAGTCTTCGTTTTTTTCTTCCGCCATTTTAAGATTCAAGTTTTCCGGTTTAATCCAAGGGCCCTCACAGAACACAAATGCATCTTCAATTATGTTACGTAATTCTCTTACATTACCCGGGAAATCATATTTTTCGAGTAACTGTAAGGCTTCTTCGGTAAATTTTAATTCCCGTTTACGTTCATTGTTAAATCGGTTAAGAAAAAAAACGGCTAATGGGCGAATATCTTCTTTCCGATTCCGTAACGGTTCAATATGAATAGTCGATACATTTAAACGAAAATACAGATCCGCGCGAAATGTGCCCAGGCGTACCATCTCGTTCAAATCCTTATTTGTGGCGGCAACAATCATAACATCCACTTCAATCGATCGCTTGCCGCCTACACGGTAAAAACTTCGTTCTTCCAAAATCCTTAAGAGACGTACCTGCAAAGGATACGGCAGCTCTCCTATTTCATCCAAAAATACGACACCGCCTTTCGCCTGTTCAAATTTTCCGATCTTTGTGGACACAGCCCCTGTAAAGGCCCCTCTTTCATGTCCGAAAAGTTCGCTTTCGATCAAATTTTCCGGTATAGCCGCACAATTAATCGGTACGAAGGGAGCATTTTTCCTGCGACTGGTCGCATGAATTGTACGAGCCACCAGGTCTTTCCCCGTACCGCTTTCTCCCTGAAGGAGACAGGTTACAGTGGCATCGCTGGCCACTTTGCGGATTCGTTTAAGCAGATCGCGAATATGCTGTGATTCACCGACAATGTTAAAATTGCTGAAATGTTGCTGAATTGTTTCTTTTAAAATTCTGTTTTCATTAGCCAGTTGGTCAATCTGGCTCTTTTGTTTAAGTATATTTTCGATACGAAAAATCAGTTCGTCCACACCAAAGCCTTTTGTAATGAAATCGTTGGCTCCGGCCTGCATGGTGCGAACCGCATTTTCGATAGACTCGTAAGCTGTCATGGCAAGTATTGAAGGCGTGTACCATTGTTGACGGGCGGTTTTAATAATTTCCAGCCCTTCTTCTATAGTCGGCACCATCAGATCCGAAACCACCAAATCGAATTCGTTTGTGGTTAGTAGTTGTAAAGCTTCCTCTTTACTGGAAGCTGTTGCCACATCGTATGGTTTTTTCTCTTCCAAACTGAAAAGGATGCCTTTAAGAACGGTCGGATCATCGTCGACAACCAAAATTCTATGCATGTTTCATCTTCTCTCTAATTATCCTTTATAGCATTTCCGGACGAAATGGTGTTCGTCGGAGTATATGGTAAATAAATGGTAAAAGTCGTCCCTTCTCTCAATTTACTATGTACCTCAATGCGCCCCTGATGTGCAATAATTACTTTCTTTACCATAGCCAAACCAAGCCCATGTCCTTTATCTTTCATAGAAAAGAAAGGACGAAAAATTGTTTCCAATCTTTCCTGTGGTATACCGTCTCCCGTATCGGATATTTTAAGAATAATTTCCTTAAGAGCCTGTGTTTTTACAATAATTTTCCCATCGCCTTCAACCGCTTCGTCTGCATTGATAATCAGATTCTTCAACGCCATATACAACATTTGTCGGTCTGCCTTTATTGCCGGCACAACGGGATCCAGCTCCATAAATAAGGGTACCGATAGTTTCTTGAGGTCTTGTACAACCTGGCGAATCAATTCATTTATATTAACATCACTAACATATAATTTGGAAGAACGTGCGATGTCCAGTGTACGCCGCGTAAAATCTTCCAGTTTTTGGGCGGCAAGCACAATTTCTGTGGAGTATTTTTTTAACGGACTATCATCGGGCAGTTTGCGATGCAAGCCATCCGCCAATAAATGCAATCCACTTAAGGGATTTTTTAAATCATGAATGATAAAAGACCCGAATTCACCCAGAACAATCAGATTTTCGTTGGCAATTTTCTCTTCGATCAACTTCTGCAATTTACGCGATAGTTTGTTCAACTCCATCGCCAAATGCCCCAATTCATCATCTCTTCGGATATCGATGGATGCATCGAAATTTCCATTCCCGTACTCCTTTGCCAGATCCACCACATCGGCAATAGGCCGCGAAATGGAAGCGGAAAAACGAAAAGAGATAACAAGACTGATTATAAAAGCAATAAGTCCTATGAGTAATATTGTTTGTAGCAATCCTTTGTAGGTATCATCAACCGAATATTTAATACGTGCCGTACCGATCCGCTTGTTTAGATTATATATAGGCACGGCGGTATCCCATATTTCTTCGCCGGTATCGCTTTTTTCTCTTTGGTGAAGAAATATATTATTGGTCAGGGCTTTTTTGGTTAATGCATCACTGAATACAAATCCACGCAGCCCGGGCTGATCAGCAGCAATAACACATCCGGCCGTATCCAGAATGGCGATGGAGCGGATATCCGAGCCTTCAGACATACTGTCAATCAGCATTTGAACGGTAATATAGTCGTCCAGAAGGATTGCATTAAGGCTGGAATAAGCTAAAATACTGGTCAGGCTAAAGGCTTTGTTTTGTACCTGTTTTAACAGCATCTTTGTCTGGAAATGATAGACGGCCACCGAGATAAACAGTACTGTCATCAAAACCACGCCGGAGAAATACAAAAAAAAACGGCGCTGTAACTTTGAAGCGAAAAACCGTTTTAATGAACTTTTCTCGGTCATCATTTATTTAACTCGACACGATGGTATTGAATAATACTATATGGGTCTACAACCAATTTTTTTATTTTTTCGCGATTATAGGCAAAATGCGGTTTAACATGGTATAAAAATACAGCCGGCACATCTTTAAGTATTTGTTCAACAGATAAACGTATCAGCTCTTGCCTACGGATTGTATCCATTTCTATCCTGGCCTGGTCTAACCAGGAATCGACCTGTTTGTTTTTGTAATGCATCAGATTAAACGGTGATGACGAGTAAAAAAAATCGTGTAACATGCCTTCCATGTCGCCGGCAGTTTCCGGCCATCCGCCGCTGATAAACAGGTTGCAACGATCCGACTTGACCAAGCGGTCGTGTTCTTTCCAGGAATTGCTATTTATAATATTAACCTGGATATTCGCTTTTGCCAAATCGGATTGGAGTATATTGGCCAGCATCGGCCTTGTAAAGGCCATTGCCGGAAAAATCAAATTGACCTTAAGACCGTCCTTGTAGCCCGCTTCAGCTATCAACCGCATACTTTCTTTCAGATTAAACGAATCCTGAGAGACCTTATTATAATTGAATAAGACTTCCGGTAGCGGGCCACGGGCCACAACGGCATTTCCTCGATTTACGTTTAGAACCAGAGGAGGAATATTTATGGCTTTTAATACGGCTTTACGTAAACGGATGTCGTTAAAAGGAGCGTTTGCCATATTAAAACCCAGAAAAAAAACACTGCGAGGCGGTTGAACATAGTAGTCTATCTTTCCCGCCCATTTCAATCGGTCAACCGAATAACCAGGAATTCGGTAAACAATATCCACCACATCTTCTATAATCGCATCTTCGATTTCATATCTGTTTTTATAGAATTTAAATTTGACATATTTTATTTCCGCTTTTCCTGCCCAATAATTAGCGACGGCTCTTAAAATAAGTTCTTTATCAGGATTAAATGTTTCTACTTGATAAGGACCGGTACCTGAAAATTGACCGGATTGTTCATCTTTTTTCACAATTAACAAACCGAATGAAGATGCCAAGGCCTGTAAAAACATTGGATACGACCTTTTCAGATAAAATGCGACCGTTAAATCATCAATCGCTTTAACAGAATCCACTACAGAAAACAGGGTGTGCATAACCGGTTTATCTTTTTGCAGGGCGAAGGATTTTACAACATCTCTTGCCGATAGTTTACTGCCGTTATGAAAGTAAACATCGGGTCTTAGGCGAATCGTATATGTGTTTTCAGAAAAAGTCCAACTGACGGCCAGTCTGGGAAGAACGGTTTTTAAGTCCGTAGATAATTCGGTAAGTGTTTCATATATTTGAGAATTAATCTGGGTTTCAATTTCACGGAAATGGTAGAGTGGATTAATACCCGCGGGTAAATCTGTGCTCCCCTGTACCACCTGATTTTGATTATTTGTTAAATTACATGCCGTAAGGGCTGTTAACAATAAGACTAAACAACTATTTATCAGTATTTTATTCATAGTAAAAATTTAGAAAACTCTGCTGTGAATTCAAAATAAAAAAAGGCTGTCCGCCGCAAGGGAACAGCCTCTGGTTTCATAACAAAGAACTGTGTCTATTCAATGCTTAAACCCATGGCTCTCATAATACTTGAGAAAGAACCAGCAACAAAAGTAAAAAATACAAACGCCAAGGGCGTTGCTTTTTTCAGGTTGCGACGAAACTTCTTCAACATGACAATACCTCCCTTTGTATTGAGTTTGATTAGTTAAAACAGGACCGAAGTCCATTTTTCTGCTGTGATTGAACCGTTTTAGGCCAATTTGCTTCTTAATGTTGTCATGTGTAAACGAAATTTTTGCCTAATTTCGGCTAAAACATCGCCCGGGCGTAAGAGAAATCGAATCAACTCTTCTTCTGCAGTCAACATATTTAACCGGAAATTAGTCCAAAATTTCAGTTTATAGTCACATCCTGTGAAATAATCATCTATAGTCAACAATCCTTTGTGTTTATATTCCTGGTAGACGGCGCTCCCTCTGTACACTTCCAGTTTTTTATTTACGGAAAGCTTGCTAAAATCACTGTTAAAATAACGATTCCTAATAATATAGAGCACGGCAAACTGCTTTAATAAATCCCAAAAAGTAGTGTAAGCATCCGCCAGAATAACGGAAGCAATAACATCTATTTTTAATTTGTGTAATGTAACCAAGGCCCTGATGTTCTGACGCACCGAAATTTTCTTATTAAATCGCTTTAGCTGTTTTTCATCAAATGATTCCAGCCCTAAAAATACGCGCTTTAATCCGACCTCTTTTAAGCGCTGCATTATTTTGGGAGAAACCGTATCTGCCCGACACATCAGTTCAAATTCTATTTTCAAATTTCTGCGTTCCAGCTCCGAAGCAAATTCATCAACAACAGCAAAGGCATTTTTACCTCGTATTAAAAACTGATCATCATTAAAAATAAAATAGTTTGTATTATAGGAAGACATTAACTCTTCCATTTCATTAACCAATTTTTCCGGAGAACGACGCCGCCAGCGTTTTCCTTTGGCAGACCCGTATAAACCAATGATATCGCAAAAACTGCATGCGCCCCAGCAACCGCGTGTCCCATAGATTCGCAAGTACTGTTTGGAGTTGATCACTTGCCTGGCATACTTACGATCGATGGGGGGCAAAATATCCAGATCCCCGATCAGCGGTCGGGAAGGATTTTCGCGGATCTCCCCTTTTTCTCGGTAGGAAAGACCCTCTATCTGATCCAGAGAACGATCTTCAATCCCCAGAACAGCTTGTAGCAGTTCTTTTAAAGTAATTTCCCCTTCACCGCGTACCACGTAATCGATTTCAGGAAAATCTCTCAATATTTCCGTACTGGCAAAGGTCGGAAAATAGCCTCCTACTACAATCTTTCCCGAATATCCGCGTTCTCGTAATTGTTTGATAACAGCGAAACCGTTTTTTCGGGATTCATCCAACATAGAAACACCCACGGTTAACGGATTAACCGATAAAATGTATTCAACGGTTTCACCTACCGTCCTATTTTCAATCGCCATATCCAGTGTATCTGCCTTCATCCCCTGAGAATTGATATAGGCTTTGAGACTGGCGATACCGAGATGTTCCGTAATATGATCAACCCGTGGCGATGCCGGGTTAATTAATAATATATCCATAAATTTAAAGTTGCAGGCTTGTATCCAAATAAATTAAACGCCGTTGATATTTGACATTTTATATACTAAAATCGTACCAAAAATTATAGTGGCATCTATCTGCCTGTTAATTATATAATTAAGTTGATTTACGATGTACCATGACAGCGAATGATTCTTCACATAGTGTGAACAATTGTTCACGTTTTGATAATTATTATTCACACAAAAGGACATGGGGCGGATGTAAAAACGTAAAAATTTAACATTTTTACATCGTTAAATTGGGAGAAATTTGCGGAATTCTACGCTTAAAATCTTTACTATTAAAAAAGGCTGCCCGATCAACGAACAGCCTGTTCCATTCAAATCATATCAAGGAGATTGATTATGATTCGATCCAACGCATGATACTGGAAAAAGATCCCGCTACAAAAGTAAAGAACATGAACGCTAAGGGCGTTGCTTTCTTCAGGCTGCGACGAGCTTTCTTTAACATGACAATACCTCCCTTTGTATTGAGTTTAGTTAATTAAAACAGGACCGGAGTCCATCTTTTTTATTACGAGTGAATCGTATTAGGCCTGTTTCTGTTTTAGCGGTGTCATGTTTAATTGAAATTCATCTCCAACCCTGGTTGAATTCATCTTAGGCCGAAAAAGGAAACGCGCGGCTCCTTCTTCCAAGCTAAGCATTTTCAGCCTTAGGTTGGTCCAGAACTTCAATTTGTAGTCACATCCTGTGAGGTAATGATCTTTGGTGAGTATTCCTTTACGCTTATATTCCTGATAAACAGGACTGCCGCGGTAAACTTCTAACTTTTTATTAACAGAAATTTTACTGTGTTCACTGTTAAAGTATCGTTTCCTTAGAATATATAAAATAGTGAACTGTAAAAGCAAATCCCATAATTTGGTATAGGCGTCGGCCAGTATAACCGAGGCAATAACATCAATTTTTAATTTGTACAGAGTGATCACAGCTTTAAGGTTTTGCCGTACGCTGATCCGTTTATTCATTCGCTGCAACTGTTTTTCGTCAAAGGATTCCAACCCCAGAAAAACCCGCTTTAGGCCAATATCCTTTAAACGCTGCATTACCTTGCGGTTCACCGTATCCGCCCGGCACATTAATTCAAATTCTATCTTCAGATTTCTGCGCTCCAGCTCCGAAGCAAACTCATCCACTAAACGGTAAGCGCTGTTGCCTTTTACTAAAAACTGATCGTCATTAAAAATAAAATGCCTGGTATTAAACCGATGAGCCAGGTCTTCCAGCTCATCTACCAATCGCTCCACAGACCGCCGACGCCAGCGTTTACCTTTACTGATTCCGTACAGTCCCACAATATCACAGAAAGAACAACTACCCCAACACCCTCTGGTGGCAAAAACACTCAAATATTGCCCGGCACTCAGTACCTGTGGGGCGTATTTTCTGTCCACAGGAGGAAGAATATCCAAATCGGCAATGAGAGGACGCGACGGATTTTCAACGATTTGTCCGTCATGCCGATATGATAATCCTTCTATTTGTTCAATGGGTTTGGCTCCGTCTTTCCCCAGTTCAAACTCTACCAACTCGAATAAGGTTATTTCGCCTTCTCCGCGAACCACAAAATCTACATCCGGAAAATCACGAAGTATATCTTTACTGGCAAACGTGGGGAAATATCCCCCTAAAACAATTTTACCCCCAAACCCTCTTGTTGACAACTGACGTATAACGGAAAAACCGCTGTCTTTTGTATCGTCCAACATAGACACCCCTACAATACGGGGCTGCGCAGCAAGAATTTGATCAACCGTCTCTGAAACGCTTACTTGTTCTATGGACATATCCAGCGTTTCCGTCTCAATCCCCCGTGAGAGCAAAAAGGCTTTGAGACTGGCGATACCCAAATGTTCAGCTACGCGATCTACCCGGGGAGGGGCGGGGTTAATTAAAAGTACATCTATATCAGACAATTTGATTTCTTCCTGTGCGGCTAATTCATTTCTGCCAATAAACTCATTAGCCATTTTGACATTTTATATACTAAAAAAAATTCTAAATTTCAAGTATAGTTGAAGATTTTTTTAAAAATTGTGAAATTTCCCCGCTCGTCCGGCAAATGAGCGGGGAATTTAAAAGGAATTATTTATTGGCCGAAGCCTGTTCGGATTGTTTGAATACCGATGTTGCGGTAGCAATGATACTGGATATATCCGCCATATTGGTCGGTATGATCATGCTGTTGTTTTCTTTGGCCAGTTTACCGAATTCAAGCAGATACTGTTCGGCAATACGCAGGTTAACGGCATCCTTTCCTCCCGGTGCGTTGATGGCCTGCGCTATTTCGTGGATTCCCCAGGCCGTAGCTTTGGCGATGCGTTCGATTTCCGCACCTTTACCTTCCGCTTCATTAATGCGTTTTTGCTTCTCACCTTCCGAACGTTTAATCAGCTCCTGCTTCTCCCCTTCGGCCACATTGATTTTAGCCTGTTTCTCGCCTTCCGATTCGGCGATCATAGCCCGCTTTTCCCGCTCGGCCCGCATCTGTTTTTCCATGGCATCTTTAATGCTTTGCGGCGGTGTGATATTTTTAACTTCGTAACGGGTTACCTTTACACCCCAGGGATCGCTGGCTTTGTCCACCGCTTCGACAATGGAGGTGTTAATTGTATCCCGTTCTTCAAAAGTTCTATCCAGTTCCAACCGGCCAATAACGCTACGCATTGTCGTCTGGGCAATCTGGATAGACGCAAAACGGTAATCATCAATGCCATAGGAAGCTTTTTTAGGATCAATTACCTGCAAATAGAGAATACCATCCACCTCAACGGCAATATTGTCTTTGGTAATACAAATTTGCGAGGCCACATCGATAGCCTGTTCTTTCAGGGTATGCTTATAGGCTATTTTGTCGATAAATGGCATGATAATTTTAAACCCTGCCAACAAGGTGGTGTGATATTTCCCCAATCGTTCAACTATATAGGCCGATCTTTGAGGAACGATTTTAATACTTGACAAAAATATCAAAACCACCACAATTCCCAGACCCAATAGAATAACGGAAAAAGCATTCATTTTTTTCTCCTTTATTTTTTGGTAAACAGATGATGTGTTTTATTTTTTCACAGGTTCAACCTTAAGCCGAATACTTTCCTTGCCTACAATTCTAACCTGCTGTCCTTTCTTGCATGGATATTCCGAAACCGCCGACCAATTTGTACCTTTAAAGATAACTTTGCCTTCCCGGTCTTTTTTTATATCCGCTGCCACCGTTGCCATTTGCCCGATGAACTCATCTTCCAATGTATCTTCCTCAGGCGTTTGAGATTTGAAAAAGCGGTTCTGGAGATGTTTTCTCAACAAAATAAGCGAAATAAAGGACGTGATGATAAAAACCGCTATTTGTGTATTTAAACCGACATCGAAAACAGCGGCTGACAAAGCGGTAACCCAGGCGCCGATTCCAAAGAAAATGATGATTAACCCTGGTAATGAAAACTCCAGCAATACCAGCACCAGACCTATCAAAAACCAGATAACTGCCGGTTGAGTAAAAATTTCCTGCCAGTTCATTTTTCCTCCTTTGTGTTTATCAAAGATACAATTCGAGCATATATTTATTCATTGATTAAGCGATTGATGCATCATTGGAAATATGTTAATAATCTCCGGTTGTTTATAACGAAAAACAATGAATATTTTTTTAAAAACAAATTTTCTATTTGTCCGTATTTTTTAGAGTAAACCAATCATAATCATAAGGAGGCTTCGGATGAAATCATTTTTTTTAATTTTAACAACTCTGTCGTTTGCTTTTGCAGCAGCGGCAGACTTAAAAGAAACACGCCTTCTGACCTTATCCGCGGAAAATATTGATCTGCTGGAAATTGACTGCGGAGCCGGATTTTTAAAAATTAATGGCCAAAAGGATGCGAATGAGATCGTAGTGAAGGCGGAGATTTTTATCGATGTAAATGACATGGATGATTTTGAAGAAATACTGAAAAAGAATCTCCGTCTCGAATTGAAACAAAAAGGCAGTAAAGCGGTTTTGGAAGCGGGTTTTGATAACGACGGTTCCTTTTTTGGTGCTTTAACGAGCGCTTCCGTAAATAAACGGATTGACCTCACCATCGAACTTCCCGAACATCTCAACCTTTCCATAGATGACGGATCCGGGACGATGAGCATACGAAATATAAAAGGGAATGTGGCCATAGACGACGGCTCCGGATCTATTGAGGTGTTGGATAGCGGGGGTAAAGTAAAGATTGATGATGGATCCGGTTCTATCGATCTCCGTCACATTGGCGGCAGTGTGGATATTGATGACGGATCCGGTGAAATCATTTGCGACGATATCGATGGGGATTGTAATATTGAAGACGGTTCCGGCGATCTTACCGTAATGAATGTAACCGGCGATGTTACTATAGATGACGGCAGCGGGTCTATCGAAATAGACACGGTACAGGGCGATGTTATTATCGAAGATGACGGCAGCGGCAGTGTTTCCATAACCGGGGTTAGCGGTAAAATATACCGTCATGATGAAGAATAGAGAGGGCTAACGAATCAATAACATTTTTACGCTCTGCTCGTATCCGTCTGCGCGCAATACAGCATAATATACACCACTGGACAGGTGATCTGCCCGGAAACGTACGCTATGCCGGCCTGCTTCACGTACACCCGGCCCAAGACGGTAAACCGGCTGGCCGAGGGTATTGTAAACGGTTAACTCAACTTCAGCCCGCTCCCGAAGTGTGAAAGAAAGTACAGTAGCGTTATTAAAGGGATTGGGATAATTCTGATACAGCCTGAAATTGAGCAGATTAGACGGATTATCCTTAACGTTAATCGAAGAGACAGGCGGTGTGGTGATAGGATCGCCTAATAACCAGTCTATTGCGGACCACAACCAGGGCCATTCGGAACCCTGATCGTCCAGTTCCTGGGCAAAATTTGTCGAATCACGGTCATGGTCTTCCTCGATTTCGGGATGGGGCCCGTAAAGCAAGACACGACCCTGGCCATATCTAAAATTAATCGCAGCCGGCAAATCGTAGTATGCTGCCCAGGTCGCTACGGTATCCATCACCACCCCGTCATGCGGGTCGAAAACCTGACCGCCGTAGTAGAGGGTTACTTCCTGAGCATTTGAAAATTGATTGATCGGATTGTTCGGGTTCAGGTTAACCGTAGTCATGGTATAATTATCCCAGGGCGCAATGGCGTCTATGGCGCCCCGCCCCACACCGTCGAATAAATCCAGAGGATAGTCCAGTACACCATCTTCTTCCCAATCGACCGAGTCACAGGCAAAATAGGCGCCGGCACACATACCGATGTAACCGCCTCCGCCGGATACCAGATTGCGGATGTTATTCAG
Source organism: Caldithrix abyssi (assembly GCA_011369465.1). Lineage (GTDB taxonomy): Bacteria > Calditrichota > Calditrichia > Calditrichales > Calditrichaceae > DRQG01. The sequence continues at coordinate 589 of DRQG01000082.1, read as the reverse complement.
GCCCTCTTCATTGAAGGCCACCTTATAATACCAGGCGTAACCGCCGGGAAAATATATGGCTTTGAAATCTTGGCTTAAATCGCCGGTGTTAATCTCCGGTGCGGTGATACGCTGATGCGTCAGCCCCTTCCAATCCAGAAATTGCTCAAAAGCCACAATACCGTCCGGCCAGGTACCTACGCCGTCATCGGTGTAGATGGCAAAATCGGTGAGCTGCTGGGCTTGTAACGGCAGCGTTCTTCCAAAGGCCAGCAATATGGCGCAAATTATCAGCCAACGTTTCAAATCAGTCTCCCATAAAAAATGGCGTTTCGCAATACGATTGTTATTTTTGCTATTCATATTAAATCATTGCTGTCCAAAATAATTTATTTTGGTAAAAACAAGCCTTGTTTTATAAAGAGTTACAACAATAATTATCTTCATTGTCATATCTGCTTGTCCGCCGTGGCGGGCCTATCCACCAACGCTCCCCCTTGGTCCCCCTCTGTTATGTTAGAAAACAAGTCAAAATTACCTATATTTTCATTTTGGGATATAGGCATCCTTTTCTCTAATGGCATAGAGATTTAAGTTTAGTAAAATCTTT